>DASTKM010000223.1:0-8780 GCA_035715885.1 Rubrobacter sp. | reverse complement strand
TAGGCGAACTTCTCCCCGTGCGAGTGCTCACTCCACTCCAGGTCGCCTTCGCCGACCACTCTCGGATTGTTGGCCATGGTCGTTCCTCCTCCAAGTCGTAGGCAACTCAACATTCTACGTCGATAAGGTACTGAGCAATCTTCCGCGCGATTGATGGGCCCTAGAGGCTGCCTCAACCGACGTGGAGGGGGCACCGGCGGGGGCGGAACGTGTTAGGTAGCGGAACTGGGTTCGTCGAGCTCGGTCGCCTGCCTGCCGGGGAGCGAATAGCAGAGCGTCCCGCCCGCGCTCTCTACGGAGAGGTGCCCACCTCCGGCCAACTCCGAGAGCCTCCGGTCGGCCTCCTTCACGGTGAGCGATGTCTCCATCGCCGCCTCCATAGGGGTGATGACGCCGCCGTTGTCCCGGATGGCCGACAGTAGCTCCCGCTCCTTATCGGAGGCTAGCGGGAGCGCACGTCGTCGTTTGTTGGCTTCTTGGAAGGCGCTGGCGAGGAGCGCGACAGCCGGGATCATCAGGCCGAAGGAGACCACCAGCGTGCCCGGCGGGGCAAGGATGCCGAAAACGAACGCGCCGAAGACGAAGACGAGGCCCAGGCTCACCTTGACGTAGTCGAGGCCCTCCGGCTCGCGGCTCTGGCGCTCGATCTCAGCCAACTCTCTCCTCCACGGCCATGATCTCGTTCTCTTCTACGTTACCGAACATTCTAGCTCAACCGTTCGAAGGTGGCGGGGCTCTCGCGCGACCGGCGTCGTTCGCGGGGACCAAGGTCAGGTACGAGCGGCATGGACGCTAACGCCAGCAGCACCGCCGACGGAGACGCCGGCAGGGGCGAGCTACTACCGCCTTCAGGTGGACCCACGCAATCTTGGCTCGCGGGACGAGTACGAACGGGTCGCGGTACTTCTTCTCCACCTGTATGGGCTCGCCCGATATTAGGGCGTTCAGGACGTGGCTGGTCCTCAGGTATCCGGCGGCCTGCTCGATGGCCGTCAGCAGAGTCTTGCCCGGGATGTCTGCGAGGGCAAAGCGGTTGCGCTGGATCTCGGAGAGTCCGAGTAGTCCGGCCCGGGGACCGAGCATCGCACCAAGCCCAGCTAAGAAGGTGCTGCGTCCGCCCCCTGGAGGTCCGTACAACCAGAGAGCCAGCTCGTGGGAGGTATCGGTGGTGAGGGCGTAGCCGGCGAACTCCTGCAGGAAAGGGGCGACCTCCTCCCCTGCCACCTCCCTGAGAAATCGCTCCTTGGTGGGTGCCTTCGCTGAAGAGGCCACGTGATACCGGGGCTGGGAGAAGCTGCTGCGATCGCGATGGAGGACGCGCTGGGAGAGTAGCATCGACAAATATGCATGTTGGTAGTCAATGGGCAAGATCTAGTTGACAGAGATTCAATACTTATATATAGCGTAGAAAACGCGGGACGTCCGTGTCATCTTACACAGAGTTGTTCCAAATGCTATTTGTCTCTTGCGAACGTTTCCCTCTCGATTCATCGTCGATTCATCGGTGCGTGTTCTCATAAAGAATAAGTACGATCGATATGAGGGCACAAGCAAGAGAGTACTCTAATGGCTAAGCAGATGCAGAAGCACGGTAACAGAATTGTTCAGAACTACGATATGGACGACACGAGTTCGCACGAAGACATCGAAGTGCACAAAGGCGACATCTGTGCAGAGCAAATAGACGACGTCAATATCGCTGCGCGTAGGGAGACGATGTTTCTCCTGCCCCTCGCCGCTCTTACCTCAATCGTTCTAACACACCTAATACTCGATGAAACGTATCCTAAGGACTACACCTATTTTACTGGTGACCTGGCGGTTCTAATGGGCGTCTTAGTTGCGACCTTTTTTTGGTGGGAGTTTGCGCATTACTATCGACGTTACACTACCGCTGCGAGCGCTAGCCGACGCAACTACAATGGCCTGCGCGAGAGGCTTGACCAGTTGCAGAACCGGGTGGATCACTCTGGTCAAGGAGAAAGAGCCACAACCGGCATCCCCGACGTGCGCCAACAAGCTCATGCTTACGCCCAAGAACAATGCACAGAAATCGAAAAGGCACTGAAAAGTCGGGGTACGCCGTGGACTACGGGCCTCGGATACATCGAGCTTTGGCATCGTGTTCATCGCGCGGAAGAGGCGTTGATCAAGGTCGAACCCTACATAGAGGCGCTCCGAGGAGCGATGCGCGACGAATCACGGCTCATGAACGCCACTATGGCGAACAGGGAATCGTTGCTCAAACGCTTGAGGTGTGCCGTCGCCATGCTGGACGACTCAGGAACCGACAGATACCTAAGCTATGTTGAGGAGTCCGAGAAATGCTCGCTAAAGCAAGAGGAACGAGCTAAGCCGAAAAATCGTGCCAAGACGTTAGCCATACTCAGCGAAGTGCGCTATGAGATCAACTACTTCCGGGACAACGTCTGGGAAGGAATAGTCCACGCACGCAACCGCCTAGCGGAAACCTCGGTAGTGTTAGGAATCGCCGCGTACGCGCTCTTAGCGCTTGCCATCTTCGCGAACACCCCCAACAAGATTATCATCTGGGTGGTCACCTACTTTCTCGTCGGCGCGATCATCGGACTCTTCGCAAGGGCGCAAGGCGAGTGGAACGCGAATACGGCGGTAGATGATTTCGGGCTATCCACTGCACGCTTGATCCACACCCCTTGGCTTTCGGGTTTGGCCGCTGTGGGAGGCGTGCTGTTTACCTCGATACTCGACAGCCAGCTTTTGAACAACGGATCTGATACATCGACGCTCGCCGACGTGTTCAAGGAGCGTCCCAGCCTACTTCTCGTCGCGGCCGTCTTCGGTCTAACTCCGGACCTGATCATTCGGCGTTTGACGCAACAGGTCGACAAATATGAGGAGGATCTGCAAAGCACCCAGAGTAGTCAGAGCGAGGAGGACATTGGTACAAGTGAAACCGAAAAGCGACGCACAACTAGGCGACAGGCAGGGTGATCGCGTTAGGTAAGTTCCTTCGAACAGGCGGTCAAATAAGAGTAGCCGACTACCCTAGCCCACAGCGTCCCTGTATTGGTGTGCCGACTTGTGTACCGACCCCTTGTCTCTACTCCTCCGCCAGCGCAGCCACTAGTTCGCGGCAGAAGTCGGGGATGTCGGGGACCACGCGGCCCCAGACCAGGTTGCCTTCACGGAACGCCGCCTTGTCAACCCAGGTCGCGCCGGCGTTCTCCAGGTCGTCTTTGATCCCCAGCGAGCCCGTAGCCCTCGCGCCATCGACTAAGCTGGCAGAGATCGCGACGAGCCCGCCGTGGCAGATGATGCCGACGGGCTTGTTCCTGTCGTGCACGGTCCTGACGAGGTCCGTGATCTCGGGATAGCGCCTCAGCTTGTCAGGCGCCCAGCCCCCAGGCACCACGACGCCGTCCAGCTCCGAGGCGTCGACACCGTCCGCTGTCGTGTCGGCCTGCGCCACCAGCGCGTTCTTTCCGCTGACCGGTTCGGTGTCGGGTCCGATGGAGACGACCTCTGCACCTTCTTCCTGCAGGCGCATCACCGTGACCCAGTACTCGAGGTCCTCGAAACCCTCGGCCACGAGAACTGCGATCTTCTTCCCTTCCAACTTCATAGAGACTCCCCTCTTATAGTCTTCACTGGCGTGTCATTGAACCAAGAAGTTCGTCCACCTCGCGCCGCGCCTCCTCACCGCCGAGCTCCAGAGCACGGGCAAGCGCAGGCACCGCATCGGCGCCGCGCCCTGTCCGCAGCAGTTTGTCCGCTGCCTCCAGGTGCTCTCTGAAGCCGTTCTCCGCAGGGGGCGCAGTGTCCGGCGCCTCCTCCCCTCGTATCAGTGCCAGTATCTCGTCACCGTAGCGGGCCGCGCGGCGCAGGCCTACTCCCTTTATGGCACCCAGTTCGTGGATGGTGCCTGGCTTGCGGGCGGAGATCTCCTCCAGGTGCGAGTTGTGCAGCACGACGTAGGCAGGCACCCGCTGCTTTTTCGCCTGCTCACCCCGCCAGCTCCTCAGCCGCTCGAAGAGCGCTGCGTCCACGCCTGGAAGATCCTCATCCGCCCTTGACGACCCGGCGAACGCCGGCACCAGGGGCTTCGCTTCGGGTACGCTCGTTCCTGGCCCGGCGGTCCTCACGTGCTCTAGCGTCTCGCCGAGGCAGACGTCGCAGCCGGCGCAGGGTGCGACCTCTTCCATATCTCCGAAGTGCCTGAGGAGGTGCTCGCGGCGGCAGGTCCTCAGGTTGGCGAACGCCTCTACGTCCCGGATCTGGGCGTAGGCCGTGTTCGCCCGGTTCTTGAGCCTGCCTGCGATGTTCCTGCGGCTGAGGTTGTCCAGCGAGAAGGTCTTGAGCCTCACGTCCACCAGAGAGCCGCGGGGGATGACCTCCACCACTCCGTCGACCATCATCCTGTAGATGGCGCCCTGGACTACAGCAGGACGCATCCCCGCCTTACGCGCCAGCTCGGGAAGCCCCACAGAACCAGAGCCTGGAAGCGCAGCGTGCACCGCGGCCACCTCCTCACGCAGGCCTTTCGGCTCCTCTTCGACGGCGCGCACCTCGATCTCGGCCCAGAGGTCGTATCCGCGGGAGATAAGGCCAGACTCCTCGAGGCTGCCCATGACGATTCCGGCCGACTCGGGGTCGACGCCCCCTAGCGCTGAGAGCGAGGCGGGCGGTACGTTTACCCTCCCACCACTCTCCACCCCGGATAGCGCTCTGAAGAAGGAGGAGACCTCACGCTCTCCTGCCGTGCCAAGCGTAACCAGACGCTTGCGCCGGCCGAGGTCGGCGCCTCGATAGAGCACGACGCACTCTGATCCCTCCCCATCCCTGCCAGCGCGCCCAGACTCCTGGATGTACGCAGGGAGGCTCCCAGGGACGCTCGAATGGATGACGAACCTGACGTTCGGCTTGTCCACTCCCATCCCGAAAGCGATAGTCGCGACGACCACGGCGAGTTCGTCGGTCATGAACCGCTCCTGAATGTTGACCCTGTCTGCCGAGCCCATCCCGGCGTGGTACGCGGCGGCGTCGACCCCGGAACGGCGCAGGCCGGCGGCGAGTTCCTCGCACTCCTTGCGCGTCGTGGCGTAGACGATCCCCGGCGGCCGAGAGGCGCGTATGACGTCGAGAATGCGTGGAAGTTTGTGTTTCTTCTCCTTCGCGGGGATGACCCTGTAGGTCAGGTTCGGGCGATTGAAACTCGTCACGACCACCTCGGGCGAGCGCATCTTCAGGGACACCAGGATGTCCTGCCGCACGCGCGGAGTGGCCGTTGCCGTAAGGGCGAGGACGGGAGGGTTACCGAGGTCCCTTACGGCGCGCGGCAAGAACAGGTAGTCCGGGCGGAAATTGTGCCCCCACTCCGAGATACAGTGGGCCTCGTCTACAACGAACAGGCCGACGCCTGCGCGCCGGAGCGAGAGGACAAACTCCAGAGACCTGAGCCGCTCGGGGGCCACGTAGAGCATCTTCACCTCCCCAGTGCGAACCCTCCGTTCGACCTCCCAGCGCTCCTCGGGCGAGAGCCCGGAGTGGAGCGTGGCTGCGTCGGAGACAGAGCTCTGTAGCAGGGAGTCGACCTGGTCTTTCATCAGCGAGATCAAGGGCGAGACTATCACCGTCAGGCTATCCTGCATCAGCGCAGGCACCTGGTAACAGAGGCTCTTGCCGCCGCCAGTGGGCATCACGGCAAGCGTGTCCCTGCCTTCCAGAACGGCCCGTATGACCTCTTCCTGGCCCGGCCTGAACGAATCGAAGCCGAAGATCTCCTTTAGAACTTTGAGAGGCACGATGGTAAATATAAGGCCTGATCTCTACTTCCACAAAGAGGAGATTCCCGGCCCTCTAGAACAAAGCGATTTACAGTGGTATCCACCTGCTGCGAACCGCGCATCCGCCTCCGAGCGGAAACAGCGAGCTGACTTGCTGCAATGCTCTCAGGGTTCTACCCGCTTGCTCCTGTCGGGGGAGAATCTTGGAATGGGTTCGAGGCCTTGAATCTGGCCGCGGGGACGATCGCCGCGGTCCTGAGGTTCCTCTGGAGGCTGGCTCTCTTCGGCGTCGTCGAGCAGGTCGTCGAGGGCGCGTCTCAGCTCCAAGCAAGCCCTGCTGTAGGCGAACCTGAACCCGAGGGCCGGCGCCGCGAGCACGGGCAGGACGCCGAGGAAGAAGAGCGGGCTTTGCATCCCGGCGAGCATGAACAATGCGGCCAGCGTGGCCCCCAGGATGCCGGCGAGGGAGAGGTACTCACTGCGCTGGTTGGAGAGGTCGGCCGTCAGGTTGGACTCGCATCTCTCTTCGCCCAAACCCTCGACCCGCAGTTCGACCAAACTGGCCTTGAGCAGGGTCCTGTCCCCCGAAAAGTCTAGCGTCCTTCGCACGACACCGAGCTCGTCGCCGGGATCCCACAAAGACCCGACCTCCGTCCTACGCCTGAGCTTGAGCCCCTGCTGGAGGCGCAACAGCCCTTCGAGATATTCGCGGGTACTCTCGGCGGGACGCTCTATCTCTCGCACGGCCCGCAGACGGGCAGGACCGTAGAACTTGCGGGCGAACGAGCGCGGTTCGGCCGTCTTCTCCGAGGCCATGTCCCACATCGCCCGGCGCACGTCTTGTTCAGGGATACCGGCCGCAGCGGCCACCTGTACGAGGACCTCGGGAGAGACGGAAGGGGTGTCGTAGGAGTCACGCGTCCACCTGCGAGAGTTCAGTTCCGAGGCGCGGCGCAAGATCATTTCGACTTCGTCCGGCCTCAGGCCCCTGTCATTGCTGCCCTCCATATGGGGCGTGATTCTACAGGTTTTAGAGCCTCTGATCTCGCTTGGAGGTAATCGACAGGATACGCGGGGTGTCCTTCAAATAGGACCAGCCCGATAGTATGGTAAGCACCACGGCGACGAGCATCACCCACCACCCTATCTGGGAGACGACTCCCTGCCAGCCGGCCGCCCCTGGCTTGCCCAGAAGGAGTATGAAAACGGCGAGGCTCTGGGCGTTCATCTTCGCCTTGCCCCAGCGGTTCGCGGCGATGACCTCCCCCGCCTCGAGGGCGACCATCCTGAGCCCAGTAACGGCGAACTCCCGGATAACCATGATCGCGGCCATCCACGCGGCCATCGAGCCCTCCCCCACGAGCGCGAAGAATAGGGAGACGATGAGGGCCTTGTCGGCTATGGAATCCATCAGCTTGCCGAAGCCCGTGACTTCGTTGTTGCGGCGGGCGATGATCCCGTCGAAGTAGTCGGTCAGGATGGCAGCCACGTAAAGAACGACGGCGACGGGACGCGCCCACTCGAAGGGCAGGTACAGCGCGACCATTACGGGCACCACGGCGACGAGCCGGATCAGGGTGAGCTGGTTGGCGAGGCTCAAGCGAGCCCCCCTCTCTCACACCGCGTCACACTGTCCCGCCGCATCTTCGCCTCCTCCAACCACAGTCAACGTAGCACCTTTGTGGCCGCACCTCAAGATCATCATTCTTCGGAGGTGCTGCTGATCTGGGTGACGGCGGGCCTCAAGAAGATGCCCACGATCCAGTCCGCAGCGACCCGCACCTTGCTCTGCGGGCTGTTCAGGCGCACCAGATAAGCCATTCGCCAGAATACGGCCGCTATCATCCCGGTGAACCTCACGCCCATCACCTCGTTGACGGCGAAGTTGCTTCCCAGCTCGACGAGCTGGCCGAGCGGCTTGTACTCGAACTCTCCCAGATCACCCTCACCATCGATGGTCTTGAGCACGTTACGGGCGACCAGGTGCCCCTGTTGGATCGCGGCCTGCGCGGTCGGCGGAACGATCGCGCCTTCCTGGTGGACGTCCTGGACGGCCGCACAGTCCCCGACGGACCAGACGTCGCTGTGGCCCTCCACCCGCAATGTAAGGTCTACCTTTATTCCTGTCCGCTCGTCGTAGGGCAAGCCGAGGTCCTGTACCGTCTGGTTCGGACGGTTGCCCGCGGTCCAGACCACGTTCTCCGTATCGATCTGCTTGCCGCCCTTCAGCTTGACGCAGTCGCCCGTGATCTCCTCGGCCATGGCACCTGTCAGGACCTCGATGCGCTCGTTGAGGAGCCTGGCTCGGGCGGCGCGCCGCAGGGCGGGGTCGAGCTCGGGCAGGATGTTTGGCAGGGCCTCTATAAGGTAGATCCTGACACGGTAAGGGTCGATATTGGGGTAGTCGGGCGCGAGGTTCTCGTGGACGAGGGTGTGGATCTCGGAGGCCACCTCGACCCCGGTAGCCCCACCACCGATAACCACGAAAGTGAGCTTGGACTCTGGCACCTCGTCGCGAATGAGGGAGACCTCCTCGAAGCGCTCTATGACGCGGTTGCGGAGGCGCACGGCGTCCTCGACCCCCCGCATGGTCATGCTGTGCTCCTCGACACCGGGGATGCCGAAAAAGTTTGGCTGCCCGCCCAATGAGATTATGAGCTGATCGTAAGGGAACTCGAGACCTCCGTGGGCCTCGACGACCTTCCTATTTGTGTCTACGCCCTTGACCCTGGCCCGCCTGAAGCTTGCCCCGGCGAGGATGAGGGCTCGCCTCAAGGGCTGGGCGACGTTGCGCGCGTCGATGTCGCTGCTGACGATCCCTGGCACCATCGGCCAGAAGGTAAAGAAGTTGTCGCGCGCTATGACCAGAACCCCGACGTCATCGCGCTTGCCGATCAGCTTGCACAGATCCGTCGCCGCCGTGTACCCTCCGAATCCTCCGCCCACGACCAAGACCTTGTTCTCGAACTCGCTGTAGGGTGGCTTCTCCCAGGGAGCGTAGCGGGGCGTGGGGTT
>DASTKM010000222.1:0-4701 GCA_035715885.1 Rubrobacter sp. | reverse complement strand
CAGGGAGAAGTGCAGCCCGATCGTAAACAGGAGCAGCGCCACCCCGATCTCTGCCAGGAGCTCTATCTCGTGTACGTCACCGACCGTCGGGCCAAACGTGTTCGGCCCGATGAGGACGCCAGCTGCGATGTAGCCGAGGATCAGGGGCAGCCCGAGCCATCGGGCCAAGATGCCTCCCAGGAGGGCGGCCACCAGGATAAGCGCTATGTCGCCGGCGATCCCCAAATCCTGGTCTTCACTTTACCATCGTCGAGTGATGGCACCTTACGGCGACGATGGGCAGGCCGGAGGGGCCCCTATCTCCCGCTGACCAGGAGTTCAGAGGCGTGTGCCAGGGAGGCCTCGTCGATCCTTCCTGAGAGCATCCTGGCTAGCTCCCTGCGGCGCTCCTCGCCCTCGATACGCTCTATGCGGGTGATCGTCCGTCCTCCTGCCTCTTCCTTTTCGACGATGACGTGCGTGCCCGCCCCGGAGGCTATCTGAGGGAGGTGGGTAATGGTAAGGACCTGGTTGCGGTCGCCGAGTTCCCTCAGCTTCGCTCCTACCGCCGTTGCCGTCTCGCCGCCTATACCGGCGTCGACCTCGTCGAAGACGTACGTCGCACCAGGCTCCACGCGCTCCTGGGCGAGCCTTATGGCCAGCATTATCCTGGAGAGCTCCCCGCCCGAGGCGTAGCGCCTCACGGGCAACTCGGGCTCTCCAGGGTTGGGTTGGATCATGAACTCCACCCTCTCCGTTCCCGACGGGCCTGGCTCTGCTGGGACAAGCTCGGCGCGGAAGGTCGTCTTCCCGAGGTTGAGATCCGCGAGGTTCTCCTGCACCTTACCCGACAACCTCTGTGCGGCGGCCTCCCTGCCCGAACGCAACTCGGCCGCTATGACCTCGAGGCGCCGCTCGCCTTCCGCGAGCCTTTCTTCGAGCCCGGCGGTCTCCTCATCCAGGTTTTCGAGCCGCGAAAGGCGCTCGCGCGATTCCTGGAGGTATCCCTCGACGTCTCCATACTTGCGCTCCAGGGCACGCATGGCAGCGAGGCGGTCCTCGACAGCTTCCAACCGGTTCGGGTCAGCCTCGAGTTCTTCCAAGTAGGACCTGAGTTCATACAGTACGTCGTCCAGCTCCGCGGAGATCCCGTGCAGCCGCTTCAGGAGCCCACTCAGGCTGTCGTCATACCCCGAGGCCGTCTCCAGCTCTGATGCGGCGCGCGCGACAGCGTCTACGGCTCCCGTGCCGTCTTCGGACGAAAGGCCCGCGCTCGCGGCGGATGTGGTCTGAAGAAGGTCAGTCACGTTCCTTAGACGGTCGCGTTCGCGGGAGAGGTCCAAGAGCTCCTGCTGGTCGTAGCCCGCTGACTCGAGCTCAGAGACCTGGTAGCGCAGGAACTCCACCTCCCGCAGCCGCGCCTCAGAGGTCGTCCTTATCTCCTGAAGCGCGGCGCGGTCGTTCTCCACGGCCCGCCAGATCAGTTCATGCTCATGCCTCGCCTCGGCAGCCGCAGGGTCAAGGAAGTCGTCGAGGATGGCGAGTTGATCGGCCGGCTCGGTGAGCCGTGTTTGCTCCCGCTGGCTGTGGTATGAGACCAGCCTCTCCCCGAGAGAAGCGAGCGCCTTTACTGAGACCGAGACGCCGCCCACGTAGCATCTGGAGCGGCCCTCCCCGGTCAGCGTCCGCCGCAGGACGAGGCCATCATCGTCTTCCACCTCCTCGGCGAGGTCGCCCAGGGCTTCGTTGAGGAACCGAGATCCCGTCTCTTCAGGGAGGACGAAAGTGCCTTCGACGGTAGCCCTGCGTGCGCCCGAGCGGACCGTCTCGGAGCGGGCGCGGCCACCGAGGAGCATCTGCAGCGCGGTAGCAAGGAGCGTCTTACCGGCCCCCGTCTCACCGGTGATCACGTTGAGGCCGGGGGAGAGTTCGAGCGTGGCCTCTTCGATCAGGGCCACGTTCTCCACGGAGAGCTCCGTAAGCACTACAGGAACGTCCTCCGAACTGCTCGCCACCAACTCCAGTCTTCGGTACGGCCTATTCTAACGCTAGCGCTGGAGAGCCTGACTTCCACCCTTCCGCCAGGTGGCATCTCACGCGGTTCGGCCCCGTCCAGCGAGAGCAGCGCCTCCCGCTCGACCAGCTCCAGCTCGGCGACCTGGTCCTCGCCAAGCACAAGGGGCCTGCTGACCAGCGCATGCGGCGCTATGGGGACGAGCACGTAGCAACCGGCGTCACCCGAGATGATGGGACCCCCCGCAGCGAGCGCGTAGGCCGTCGAGCCGAGGGGGGGCGCCGCAATAAATCCGTCGCAGCGGAAGGCGAACAACTCCTCCCCGCCGATGGAGACGTCGACGGAGATGAGCTGGTTGGGCCGCTTCTTGATGAGCACGGCGTCGTTGGCCGCGAGGCCAGGCTCCTCGTTACCGACGCGCACTTCGAGCATCCTGTATTCCTGGACTTCGAGCCCGTCTCCGAGAACCTTCTCGACGCCTGACTCGAGCTCTTCGGGGAGCATCCCCGACATGAAACCGACCTTACCAAGGTTCACCCCGAGGAGGACCCGCCCCTGGTACATCCTCGATGCCCGCAGCATAGTCCCGTCGCCGCCGAGCACGAAGACGAGGTCTATGTCCGTGGCACCATCCGGCTGGTCGTCGCCCCTGACCTCGGAGATCTCGACCCCGTTCTTCTCGAGGACGGCCACAAGCCGGTCGACGTACCCGTCGCTCACCCTGGGGTTGGCGACGATACCTACCCTGCGGATTCGGGCGGCATCCAGGGTGTCACCCACCGCCGACCACCTCTCTGATTCGCACCTCGTCCAGGCCCGGCTCCACTCCCCTGAGAAGGTGCACCGGGTACTCAAGATTCCCCGACTTCCTTCCTGCGACAGCCCCCCGTGTCACACCGATAGCACCGAAACCGAGGGTACCGAAGTACCGGGCGACACTGCGTATCACGGCGGTGTGCACCTCCCTGTCTTTCACCACGCCTCCGCGTCCTACCGACTCGGGTCCCGCCTCGAACTGGGGCTTGACCAGCAAGACCGCCTCCCGAAGCGCGGGAGTGGTCGAGAGTATGCTTTCCAGCGCGACCGTGAGCGAGATGAACGAGAGGTCAGCCACCAGAAGGTCGGGCTGGAACGGCAGATTTTCTCCGGCCAATCGACGAACGTTGGTCCGCTCCATGACGGTAACGCGTGGATCGTTACGCAGCGTCCAGTCGAACTGGCCGTAGCCTACGTCGATAGCGAGCACCCTCTCGGCTCCTCGTCGAAGGAGTACGTCGGTAAACCCTCCCGTCGATGCTCCGGCATCAAAGCAGGAACGTCCCTCCACCAGCACGCCGAACTCGCCGATGGCGGCGTCCAGTTTCTGGCCGGCCCGTGATACGAAACGTTCTGCGTGGTCGACGTACAGGGGCTGATCAGCGCCGATGCGCGAGCCTGCTTTGGTCACTACCGCGTCGCCCACGCGTACACTGCCTGAGAGGATGAGACCCTGAGCGCTGCTCCTGCTCGCGGCGAGGCCTCGCTCGACGAGCAAGGTGTCCAATCGCTTGGGGCCCCCTTTCGGGTTACTCTCCATGCCTGGGGCTAACTCTCCCTGTGGCGCACGAAGTACGCCAGCTCTTGCAGACCCGCGGTGTCTCCGTCGACCTTGGAGAGCGCCATGAGGGCTCTCTTTGCGGCCTCGTCAGCCTCTCTTCTTGCACCTTCGAGGCCGAAGACGCCTGCGAACGTGGCCTTGCCCTGCTCGGCGTCGGAACCGGCGCTCTTGCCGAGCTCCTCCCGCGTCGAAGTGGCGTTGAGAACGTCGTCGACTATCTGGAAGCACAGGCCGAGTTGCGAGGCGTACTCCGAGACAGCGGCCAGTTCCTCGCCAGTGGCCCCTGCCAGTATGGCCCCGATGCGGGCTGAGGATTTGATCAGGGCGCCCGTCTTGTACTCGTGGATCATGTACAGGGTCTCGGGCTCGGTCGCCTCGGCAAGGCCAGTCTGGTTCATGTCAAGAACCTGACCTCCGACCATCCCGTTAACCCCCGTCGAGTCCGCGAGCTCCCGCACCACTTCGAGGATCTCCTTGCAGCTCCCTTTCTGGTGGACTGTGATCAGGGTCAGGGCCTCGCCGAAGAAGGCGTCGCCTGCGAGTATGGCCATCGCCTCGCCGAACTTTTTGTGGGCTGTCGGCCTTCCCCTCCTGTAGTCGTCATCGTCCATCGCGGGAAGGTCGTCGTGGACAAGCGAGTAAGTGTGGATGAGCTCGATGGCCGCCGCTGAAGGGAGCACGTGGGAAGGTTCGGCCCCGAAGATCCAGGCAGTCTCCATGCACAACGTGGGCCTCACACGCTTTCCGCCGGCGAGCATAGAGTACCTCATGGCTTCTTCGAGTCCTCTGAGTCGCGGCTCTACCGTGAACCTGAGTCCGTGCAAGTAATCCTCGAAGGCGCGCCTGTGCGCGTCCCACCTGATCTGGCCGTACTTGCCGCTAGCCCCGCCCGCCATGCCCAACCTTGCCCTGCGCTTTTAGCTCAGCGCCTCGTAAGACTCCCCCTACGAAGGAGGGCGCTTCGTCACTGGAGAATCCCCTTGCCAGCTCAACGGCTTCGTTTACCGCGACTTCGGGGGGGACGTCGTCCACGAAGAGCATCTCGTAGAGCGCGAGGCGAAGGATCGAACGGTCCACCGCGCTCATGCGGTGCACCGGCCACCCTACCGAG
>DASTKM010000221.1:0-2075 GCA_035715885.1 Rubrobacter sp. | reverse complement strand
CCTTGCGGTCGGTATCTATTTCGATCAGAGTCGAGGAGCCGCGGGAACACGCGGAGCCGTACGCTTCGACGAAGTCCTCGATCGTGCCGGGATGCTCGTAAGCGAGGCCGAACATCTTCGCCGCTGGCTCGAAGCCTACGTGCTGCGGCGTACCGACGTAAGCCTCGAAGAACTCCTCGTGCCTGGCTACGGGTAGGAAGGAGAAGATACCGCCACCGTCATTGTTCAGCACCACGACGATGACTTGTACGTCCCGCAGCATGGCGAGGGAGTTCAGGTCGTGCAACAGCGCGAGGTCCCCGATGAGGAGCGTGACTGGCCGTCCCAGGCCTCTGGCGAAACCTGCTGCCGTGGCGACGGTGCCGTCGATGCCGCTCGCGCCCCTGTTGGCGGCGACGGGGACGGGTGCGCCGTCGGTTGCCGCGTAGGTATCCAGGTCCCGCACGGGCATGCTGCTCGCGACGACGAGACCGTGGTCGGGGGGGACGTTCCACGATAGGACCCGGGCCACGAGGGGCTCGTTCGGTTCTCCGGAGGAGATCCCATCCAGCTGGCGAGCCACCTCCTCCGATGCCTCCAGCCAGCCAGCCGTCCATGAAGAGTCCATCGCCGGTGGGTCTTCTGTAGCGACCCGTACCATCGCGGAGCAGAAGTCAAGGACGTTCGCCTCGACGCTGTGGGTAACGCTGTGGGCCGGGTCGAGCCTGAATGGGTTCTCGCGTACGACGACGTAAGGGTCTGGGCGGCTGTGGGCGAGGAACTGCTCCAGGCGCTTGGAAAGAGCCCTTCCTCCGACGTGGACTACAGCCTCGGGCGCGTGTGCCCCCGCGAATGAGTCCCCGGCTAGAAGCGCGTCGTAGTGGGCGGCGAGGCCCACTACGCCGAGCCTCACCTGAGAGCCTATATCAGGCAGGAGCGGCCAGCCTAGAGTATCGGCGAGCCGCAGAACCGCCTCGCCTTGCTTGCGGGAGGCCAGCCTACCGGCCACGACGAGACCCTGTTTCACGGGGCGAAGCGTTTCCCAGAGGCGGTAGATCTCCATCTCGTCCACAGCGGGTTTCGTTGCGGCGTAGCGGGTGTACGGTTCGTCGCTCTGCGCCCATGAGGATGGTCCGGAAAGTACGGGTTCGTCACCTGGATCGGGGAGTAGAGGCTCGCGGAACATCAGGTTCAGGTGGACGGGGCCCTGTGGCGCTCGGCTCGCGCGGTAGGTGGCCTGATCCACAGTGGTCAGGATCATGGTTGGGTCGATGCCGGGGTCGGGGGCCGGCAGATCGAAGCGCCATCGAACGTAATCGCCGAAGATGTCAGACTGGTCTATGGTCTGGTTGGCGCCGGTCTGGCGGAGTTCGGGAGGACGGTCGGCCGTAAGCAGGACCATGGGCACGCCGTCGGTCGCGGCCTCCACGACAGCAGGAAGACCGTTGGCGACCGCGGTACCCGAGGTGGTGATCCAGGCCGCAGGACGACCTGTGGCGCGCGCGTGACCAAGCGCGGCGAAAGCGGTCCCACGCTCGTCGAAGTGGATGAGGCTACGAGCCCTTTCGTTCGCGGCGAGCGCCGCGACCAGGGGCGTCGAGCGCGAGCCAGGGGCGACGCAGAAGAAGTCTACGCCACAGCGGAGTAACTCTTCGACGATCAGGTACGCCCAGAGGCGATTAGCTCGCGGCGTGTCCCTGTTCAAGCCCGAACATCCCTGTGAAGTCGCCGATCTTCTGCTCGATCTCGGCCCACTCCTCGTCAGGTACGGAGCCGGCGACGATCCCGGCCCCCGAAAAGAGGGCTAGCGTCCTTCCCCGCACCAGCCCCGAGCGGATACCAACGGCGAACTCGGAGTCTTCGGCCCCGATCCAACCGACAGGGCCAGCGTACCAGCCCCGGTCGAAGGGTTCGAGGGCGTGTATCTGCTCCAGCGCCTCGCTTCGCGGATGACCGCCGACGGCTGGCGTAGGATGCATTGTGTCGAGCAGTGTGGCGTCCGTCACGCCATCCCTGAGCGTTCCGCTTACCTTCGACCTGAGGTGCCTCCCCCGCGCCAGCATCATCTCAGAGACACAATCCTCTATCTCCAGCTC
>DASTKM010000220.1:0-5966 GCA_035715885.1 Rubrobacter sp. | reverse complement strand
GCCGAGCGTTTGACTCGCCAAGCGCCTTGAACTCACCCATGTCCGAGAGCCGCTCGGGCACCGCGCTCCGTTCCTTCTCTTTGCGGACGATGTGGAAGCGCATAACCCGTGAGGTGGTACCCAAGCCGAGGCGGTTCTTCAGCGTGACCTTCGTTCCGACTGGGTATTTGGAGAAGTCGATCACCACGTCGAAGCGCTCTGCCGGGGCGATGGGGATCGTGCGGTGGGAGATGGGAGCCCCAAGTAGTCCCCCGTCGCTGCCTACCTGCACAAAAGGG
This sequence comes from Rubrobacter sp., assembly GCA_035715885.1. GTDB lineage: Bacteria > Actinomycetota > Rubrobacteria > Rubrobacterales > Rubrobacteraceae > Rubrobacter_D. The sequence goes on along the minus strand of DASTKM010000220.1, from coordinate 5,688 downwards.
AGACCGTCGGACGGCCCAGGATCGAGCGCTAGCCTGTAGCGGCGGGCGTTCGAGGCGTTGAGGATCCGGAAGCGGTAGCGGGTGTTGGAAACCTCCATAAAGGGCCAGGGAACGCCGTTGACGAGGATGGCATCTCCGAGGACGCCTTCCATGTAGTGGGCCTTCACGCCCGGTTCACCCTGTAGCGAGGAGTCGAGGGAAGGGTAGAGGAAGGAGCCACCCTCGCCGAAGGCGCGGTCGCAGAGCATGAGCGGAACGTCCTTTTCGTCCTTCGGGAGCGGCAGCTCGTCCTCCTCGTCGTCGTGGACGATGTGGAAACCGGCCAGACCCCCCCAGATCTGCGGACCGGTAAAGTCCATGCGGTGGTCGTGGTACCACAGGGTCGCGGCGCGCTGCTCCAGCGGGTAGACATAGTCCTTACTCCCTCGGTGAAACGACCAAGCCGCATGGGCAAGGTGCTCATGGTGGGTGTGGGAGGAGCTACTCCTCGGGAGAATTAGGTCGGTGGGGTAGCCGTCGCTCCCGGGTGGCGTCCTCCCGCCGTGCAGGTGCGTCGTGACCGGGACCGGCAGCTCGTTGTAGTAGCGCACAACGATCTTCCGACCGCTGCGGCTCTCGATGGTGGGGCCGGGGAAGATCCCGTCGTAGCCCCAGAGCGCCGTCGTTAGCCCGGGTAGGATCTCGGTCTTTCCTTCCTTGTGCGTGATCTCGTAATAGTCCGTGGGGGCTCGCGCCCAACGGGCCCAAGAATCTGTGCGCACCGGCTTCAGGACAGGGGGCACGATTAGCGGTATCCTAAATGGCTTCGGCAATTGTGCCTTGCTGCGCAGCAGATGCCCCGTCGTCCTGACCCTCCCCCGAGGCGAAGAGGCGGAGGCGCCGGACGAGAGCGCAAGTCCCGCTCCACCCACGAGCCCTAGCTTCAAGAAATCTTTGCGCGTGAATGCCATGTAACTTGTCCTCTTCCTTTACCAACCCGGCTTCTGGGGAGGCGTTCCTATCTAACGGCAGGTCGTCGGTAGGGTAGCTAGCCCTGGTCTAAGAGGACGACAGGTAGCTGTCCTGCGCCTTCACACGGCGGTCTCTTAGCCGCGCAATGATTGCAGCGTACTCCTTGCGCAAAGGATACGCATCACGCAAATGAGCTAGATTTCGATTCTTTATCATCGAACTTCATAGAACTTCGTACATACGCAATTGCCAGAACACGTCTTCGACGCATTCCGGTGAATAATGGCTACATGCCCCGAAGCATGCGGGGACCTCACTTTGCTCTCGGGAGGGCCCAGCCGCCACACGATGATCCTTCACAGGGCAGACGTAATCTGCCGAGAAGCTCGTGGGCACGGTGTTCACGTCAGCCCTACCTCCGGCTCCTGGCCAACCGCAGCGGAGAGCCGCACCTCACAGGTGCGTTCGCAGATCCGTTGCATTCGGATACTACGTGACAAGGCAGAGCCCGCCGGGGCAGCGCGTGCCCGAACCAGAAGCCCCTGCGGATAGCCCACCAGGGCGTGAGGATTACCCGCAGGCCCAGCTACTAGTTCTCTCCGCACTTGCCGCTCCCGATGGCGCTCAGGCGACAACGTCGCGTCCCTGAGGGCGCTGCTAGGTTTAGCCCTGATACGGGGCCCTAAGTCTCGGTGCTACGCAGTCCTCTGCAAATAAGCTTCCGAAGCGACCCTTGCGAAGTTCGTTCTGAAGTCCGTAACGAACGTCTGCCCTTCTTCTCCTACTGTCCGCGGCCCTTGCTCTCGACCCATTCTTCGTATTTCTGGCCGTCGGGCATGGTGGCGCCTTCGGGAGAGGCGGCTTGTTGCTGTAGCTCCTCGTTGGTTAACCCCATGGCATAAGTCAGGTCGGCCTCCGTGAGATTGGTGGCTCTGTTCCAGCTCGGCCTCACCCAAGAACTGGAAGACTGCAAGGGGCCTTGGACGCCGTGGAGGCCGAACTCATAAGCTCCTGCGATTTGCCGCCGTTGAAGGACAGGGCCGATACCCTGAGGCGGTGCGGTGAAACTTTCTACGGCTACTTTGTGGAAGTGCGGTTGGCGGGGGCCATCTCGTACAAATCAGCGCACGGCATCATGAACGTCTACAGGCTTATGGTCCGTCCCGACCACTTTCGCAAGGGAATCGCCCGGTGCTTATTGGGGCACGTAGAGAGGGGGTTGTAACCGCCACTTCCGGCGCGATCGGGGCGATCGACCCTTCCGCCAGTAGTTAGCTACTCCAGTGATTGCAGGAGCGTGCGCAGCCAGTAAGGTAGCCCCGAGGCCAATTCAGGTTTAGAAGTGTCCTCCAAGGTTGCGACGATGTGCTGGTAGCTGACTGCTTGGTGCAGGGCACACAGCGGCTTTGCCAACTTCCAAGCTTCGAGCAGGCACTCGATCGGCTCGTGGGCTGCCCACACGCCCAAATAGCTGTTGCGCAGCCTCGCCTGCACGTTGGGATCTTTGACCTGAAAGATGCTGATCGTGTCGAAAAATGGGTGCGCTACACAGGCGTCTGTCCAATCGAAGAATAGGTAGCTCCCTGCGGAGCGTGCGACGTTGCCTAGATGGAGGTCGCCATGCACCAGAGTGTGTGGCACGGCGTAGCTCGCCAGCTCGGCACACATCGCCCGCAGCTGCGGCCCGAGCGCGCGGAGTCGCTCGATCTCCACCGCATCCAGTTGGCTGGCAAGCGTCGCTGTGTCCTCCAGCAACGGGTCGACCTGCGCTGCGAGCCGTTCGAGGCGGCGGTCCAGGCACCCTATCGCCAGCAGGTCGCCCACCCGCGTCGCCGCGTCGCGCTGCACCTCGCCGTATAGACGCAGCATCTCCTCCTGCACTTCGACCGGGGCGTCCCACTCGATCGGCGCACCGAAGTCCGCCAGCAGCATCCAGCGATGCTGCTCGTCGATGCTCAGCGGCGCGGGGATGTGGTCGGGGTAGAGCCCGGCCAGGCCGCGCATCACCGCCGGCTCGTGCGCGAACAGAGGCAGGCTGGACGCGGCCTTGAAGTAGACATCACCAGAGGCAGTGTGGGCGCGTAGGATACACGAGATCCCCCAGCTCTTGATCTGCTCGACAGGAGCGGTCAGGCTGTAGCCCAGCCGAGCCAACTCCGACTGCGTCCACGCCGCGGCCTGCTCAAACCAGCCGACGCGCGCCCAGGGTGGGCGATGCTCCGGGATCTGTCCGCTCTCAGCCTCGGCCAGATGCGCCGCAACGAGCGTCCGGTGCTCGGGGCGCGCGAGCGGTAGGTCGGCCAATGCCGCGCGCCCAACCCACTCTGCGCCGTCCTGCGGCTCCCACGCCGGGTTATGGCTCTCTAGCACATAGATAGCGTCAATCTGGTGCGCATCCACACTCACGCTGTAGCTGGCGTAGCGCAGCGTGGTGACTTCGGCGCCGAGTGCTAGTCGCATCGCCTCGCTGACCTTGCCAACATCGGCCTCCCACACCGCCTGGTCGAGCGACATTTGCGGCAGGGACCACCCGGCTGCTCCCCACAGCATTAAGATCCGTAGCTCGCTGGGGTGGATCAGGATGCCGTAGAGCTCTGTGCACCAGGTAGGTGAATATTCGCTCATGTGTAATCCTCAATGGCAGTATTGAAGCAGTGGATAGTTAGACTGTCCCAGACCGTCTTCCCTCGGAATCACCACCGAGCCTGCTTATCCTGTTCCACGGTGCCCCCCACCACGCATCTCTACGATCCTTAACACCATCATATCAACTGTAGTGAACCCACAATGACCACATGCAAGATCGCGCATTTTTATGCAGCACCACAACATGTGTGGTTTTAGGGTTTGGTACCTGCGCGGGGGAATGCTGCTCCGCCCCCGGTCCGATAGGGGTAGTTTAGCAGGGTTCTGTGTTCGGACTTCGCAGAATTCTGCTTTTCCACTTACTCCTGTGAATAGAGGCAAGCCGTGAGACCGTAGCCGGCGAGATCCAGCCTGAGGGAAGCTTGCCATCGCAGCGAAAACGACTGCCGAACGAATGCTTCGCGGCGCTCGGTGCAGACTCGAAGACAGGCGCGGATCGGGTCACGTTTCGGAGACTGCCCCCGCGTACCATCCGGCGACGATCCTACCCGTAAACCACGAGGCGAGCACCGCCATCATCAAGGGCACGATCACCAATATCGTCAGATCCATGGCGATCGGCATGCCCTCGTCTAGTGCGCAAGGCGGATCTATCAGGTAGACGGATAGGCAAGCCGTACGACTCGTGGCGAAGTAGTTGGAGTCGGGCAAGCCGTGCAGCGCCCAGTCGCCCAATAGCGCGATGAGGCTTCCGACCGCACACACGGCCCCAGCCCGTAGTCGGTAGCGATGCGGGTTCAGGATCTCGTCCTCGTGGGTGCTAACGGTGAGCCAGATCATCAGCAAGAGGCCATCGATCAGGCCGAGGGGCAGCCCCACCAGGGCGCCCGCGGGTGCCCCGAAGACGAAGCCGATCAACGTACCCACGACGGGAAAGGCAAGGGTCCCGAACACGGCTCCGTAGAACCCGGCGAAGGCGGCACCGAGCAGCAACTCGTAGAGGCTTGCCCGCCAAAGGCAACCCCAGAGCAACCCGGCCTTGTCTATGTTCGCGTTCGCCATACCTAACTTCTCAGGATGCCACTTCTCCCGGCGTGGCGTGAACAGGGACAGCGATGGCCGGCTCTGCCCCGAACCACTGGCGGGTTGTGCCCTTAAAGTTCTGTAATTTGATGGCCCGCTAGAAACAGATGCCATCGTCTTCCAAGAGGGTTGGTGACTAAAGTCAACCAATCGAAAGGGAGTGACGATGACCACTGATCATCGTAGGGTAGACGCTGAATTGGTGCAAGAGGTTCTGCTCTGCGAGCGAGTCGTGCAGCAGATCCTGGAAGCCGTAATGACCGAGCACATAGGAGGAGCAGCACCCTACGAGCGCCTCGAGGGACGCACCGGGCACCGCAACGGCCACAAGCCGAGGATGTTACGCACCAGGGTGGGCACCCTGAATCTTGTAGTGCCCCAGGATAGGGAAGGGACATTCTCAACCAGAAAGGTTAAGGACGTGACCGAAGCACTTTGCGGCGATTCTCCACTCCGTTGTGTAAGCTGCTCCTGTAAGGTCTTTGTAGTTCACCTTCACCGCAATACCTTCGTGAAGTCCTTTCTCGCGTAGAGAGGGCATGAGACGGTCGATGTGATCCCAGAGGCAGCGTATTCTCTCACCCGATCCGAGCAAAGGAATGCCCTCCTTAAGGTAAGGCAAATCCGAGATGACATAGCCAGAAGAATCCTCTATGGGGTCAGAAATTTCAAAGGTTATATCCTTCGCTGCTCCCCCCACTTACGTGAGGCACAACGAACTCCACTAGCGAAAGGTTGAGCAAGCTCGTCTCGACGATGACTTGCGGGCGTCCACCGGAGAGCCGTTCCTCGCGCATCTCTTGTAGCACCTCGCGGTTACCCCTTATCATCATGTAGTACCCGATCGCGAAGACGGCCGCGTAGAACACGGTGGTTATCGCAGTAACTATCTGAGCTGTAGACACATCCTGAGACACGCTACTCCTTTTGGCGTCGCAACTGTCGATTTCCATTGCCGCCCGATAAAACGTCACCCCGAAGTATAGGAACTGCTACGTGCACAACATACAGTGGAGCTCAGAAGGCGTCCTCGACGTGTAGTAGGCGGGCTTTGGGTCGGTCGGCGAG
>DASTKM010000219.1:0-8854 GCA_035715885.1 Rubrobacter sp. | reverse complement strand
CAGATGCAGAATGGAACTCGATTCCATCCGGAGGGCTGTGACATTTGAGACTACTTACCTCCTGCGGTGTCCCGACCGCAGCGCACGTGTCAGTCGGACCGAGAGGATTTCCAACCCTCGCTCCAACTTTCGGTGGATGCCTAAATCCCGGCAGCCAGTATATTTCTTACCAGAAGCAAACCAAGGATCGGAGATAAGATTATGACTGACAATCGGCAAGACACCAAGAGGTTGTCCCCGATCAAGCCGCTCGATGAGGCGGTAATCCGGGCGTTTTCGTCGAAGGTGCGAGGCCAGCTTATACGCCCCCAGGACGACGGCTACGACGAGGCACGCACCGTCTTCTACGGTGGCTTCGACCGCCACCCAGCGCTCATCGTTCGGGTCGCTGATCCGACCGACGTCTCGCACGTCATCACGCTGGCACGCGAGAGAGGGTTGGAGCTCGCCATCCGCAGCGGCGGCCACAGCGTCGCCGGTCACAGCACTACCGAAGGGGGCATAGTGCTCGACCTCTCGGAGATGAAGAATCTTGAGATCGACACCGAAGGGCGCACAGCCTGGGCCGAGACGGGGTTGACTGCTGGCGAGTACACCGCCGCTGTGGGAGCTCACGGCCTCGCCACGGGCTTTGGTGACACCGGCTCGGTAGGTATCGGAGGTGTCACTTTAGGCGGCGGGGTCGGGTACCTGGTGCGCAAGCATGGCCTCACAATCGACGATGTGCTGGCCGCCGAGATCGTGACCGCAGACGGAGAGCTCCTTAGAGTGGATGCAGAGAGTCATCCCGACCTCTTCTGGGCGATCAGGGGCGGAGGAGGCAACTTCGGGGTTGTGACCAGATATCACTACAGGCTGCACGAGGTGAGCACGATCGTAGGTGGGATGCTGGTGCTCCCGGCCACACCCGAGGTCATCGCTTCGTTCATCGCCGAGGCGGAGGCAGCTCCTGAGGAGCTCTCGACCATCGCCAACGTGATGGTCGCGCCGCCTATGCCATTTCTGCCAGCCGAGGCGCACGGCCAGCTCATCATCATGGCCATGCTGGTCTACGCGGGCGAGGTGGAGGCCGGTGAGCGCGCCATCGCGCCGTTTCGTGCCCTCGCCGAGCCGATAGCCGACATGGTGAGGCCGATGCCATACCCTGAGATCTACCCTCCCGAGGAGGGCGACTACCACCCGACCGCGGCGGCGCGCACCATGTTCGTGGACAAGATCGACCGCGACGTTGCAGAGATGATCGTCGAGTACCTGCTCGCCTCCGACGCGGTAATGCGAGTGGCCCAGCTACGGGTGCTCGGCGGTGCCATGGCCCGCGTGCCCGCAGAGGCCACCGCCTTCGCCCACCGCTCCTCGCGCATCATGGTCAACGTCGCCGCGTTCTACGAGGGCCCTGAGGACCGGGTCGCGCGCGAGGCCTGGGTCAGCGACTTCGCGGCGGCCCTGAGACAGCGTGAGGATGGTGCGTATGTCGGCTTCCTGGGTGAGGAGGGCGAAGGGCGCGTCCGTGAGGCCTATCCAGGATCTACCTGGGAGCGGCTCGCTGGGATCAAGGGTCGCTACGATCCGACGAACGTCTTCCGCCTCAACCAGAACATAAGGCCAAGCACGCAACCGGAGAGCGATGCAGCGTCGACCATTACATAGAAGCTACCTTCGCCGACATCACCTGCAGCGAAGTCGTGGACTAGCGAGAGCATAGGTCACATCCATAGCAAAGGAGATATCATGAATCTTCCAGAAGAGGAACCGTGATTGCGCAGTCATACCTTGCCGCTGATGTGAGGTCGACATCGTGGGCGGAAGCGCGCAGGCGCCTCGCGGAGGCTGATGCGTACTGGCTGGCGACGGTGCGTTCTAACGGCCGCCCACACCTTGTGCCAGTGCTGGCCGTCTGGCTGGATGATGCGTTGCACTTCGTCGCAAGCCGAACCTCCCGCAAAGCCAAGAACCTCGCGCGCGATTCCCAGGGCGGCGCGTTCTCCGTGAGCAAGGTGGGTCCTGGTGCGTAGCGGGGGTCGTCGAGACATGGTGCCCTCGGCTCCCGATTGGGAGGCGCTGCAACGCGCTGTCTCTGGTGACGTCGTCCTCCCTGGCTCGCCCGACTACGAGTCGACACGCAAGCCGGCCATCGCCAACTTCCACGATATAAGGCCCCAGGCCGTCGTGCTTTGCAGAACCCCACAGGACGTCTCTGAGACGATCTCGTTCGCTAGGGAGTCCGGTTCGCGGACTGCTGCTCGCAGTGGAGGGCACTGCTTCGCCGGACGCTCATCGACGGAGGGGATCGTCATCGACGTCACGCCGATGCGCTCCGTGAGTGTCTCGGACGGCGTGGCGACGGTGGGCGCAGGAGCCCGGCTCGGCGAGGTGTACGACACGCTGGCCCAGTACGGCCTTACCATCCCGGGAGGCTGCGGCCCCTCGGTTGGAATCTCAGGCCTCGCGCTCGGCGGCGGACTCGGGATCCTCGGCCGCAAACACGGTCTGACCTCGGACCACCTGCTCGGATTACAGATAGTTCTGGCGGATGGTCGCGTCGTAGTGTGCGACGAGCAGCACGACGAGGAGCTGTTCTGGGCGCTGCGCGGTGCCGGCGGCGGCAATTTCGGCGTGGTCACGTCCTTGATCTTCGGCACTCTGCCGGCGCCGGCCGCAACGGGCTTCCACCTTCTCTGGCCGCACACCCACGCAGCCGCACTCATCAGCGCCTGGCAGGCATGGGCTCCCGCGGCGCCCGATGAGCTCGCCGCCAGCCTGCTCGTCACCGCCTCACGCGACCCCGAGAGGCCGCCCGTTGTCAACGTGTCCCGAGAGGCCGCCCGTTGTCAACGTGTTCGGCTCCATGCTCGGCACCGAAGATGACACCGCACAACTGCTCGACGAGCTGGTCTCCAGCGCGGGCGCTGACCCGACCTCGGCTTCCTACGAGCACGCGTCCTTGCGGGAGACCAAGCGCTACCTGGCTAAGCTCGGCGACGCCATGGCCGAAGGAGACGACCGGCTCGGGGAGACCTTGCAGGGCGAGCCGTCGCCGCAAGGGCAAACGTTCAGCAAGTCGGAGTTCTTCGGTCGGCCGCTGCCCGCCGAGACCATCGCGGCGCTGGTAGAGAACCTGACCGAGGGACGGATCTCAGGCCAGTCGCGCGAGCTGGACTTCACGCCGTGGGGCGGTGCCTACAATCGCGTGAGCGCCGACGCCACCGCCTTTGTACATCGCGACGAACGCTTCTTGCTCAAGCACGCGGTCGTCATCGACCCCGACGCGTCGAGGGGCGAGAGGAAGACCGCGCGGCGCTGGCTTTCGCGGTCGTGGGCATCTGTGCGTCCGTGGGGGTCAGGTCGCGTGTACCCCAACTTCCCCGACCCGGACCTAGAGGACTGGGCACAAGCCTACTATGGGACCAACTACGACCGGCTGCTGCGCGTGAAGGCGCAATACGACCCCGGTAACATCTTCTTCTTCCAGCAGTCGCTTAAGTGATTCCGAAGTAGGGCAAGGCAGGTGTCGAGTCTCTCACCCGAGATGGTTAGGAAGAACCCGCCTCCTTTAGATCCGCTTCGGCCTCCTCAATCTTGTGATGATGCTCATCGACGGGGCCCTTGAGTACCCTCGTGTAAGCTTCGCCAGCCTTCCTCTCCAGCCTCTCGAACCGCTCGCGTTCGCCCCTGCTCCTTTCGGCCAGGTTCTCCAGAGTGTCTCGCATGCCTGAAGCCTCCCGGCCCGCGCAGATCTCCAGCAACTCTCGGGCCAACTGGAGGGTGCGCTCCTGGAGGGCGAGGGCGTCGTCCGCGAATGTCTTGTAGTAGTGTTGGATCTCCTCGAAGATCTCCTCGAGTTCCTTCTCCGTTCTCTCGTGGTCCATCATCTCTTATGATCACTCCCTTCTGTTGTGGAGGCGTGGCGGTAGTACGGTGGGAATTCTAGAGAAATGACGTTACAGCGCAAGCGGCAGGGTGAGGCGGGACGCGAGATGCCCGTGCTTTGAGCGCCTTGGGGTACGCATCTGGCTGCTCGGCGGCGTCCCTGGCGATATAGCACCGGGGGATTGCCCGAAGCGCGGGACTACAATTGTGTCAGGCGCAAGAGAGTCATGAGATAATTCGTTCATTCAGGGTAAAGAGTGGCAAGCTCTGTATTGCAGAGGACTTCGCGAGTTTGGGGGGTTTTGGAATGAAAGAGCCGGCCAGAGAAGGGCTGTTGGTCGATGGGACTGGTGCTCCACTTGCTGAGGAGGACTCGGGTAGTGTCGAGCTGCCCGATGGTTCGAGCATCGCCTACCATGCCATAGCGCCAGACAACGCCTCAGCACTCCAGCGCTTCCACCACCGCCTGAGCAAGCGGTCGATCTACCTGCGCTTCTTCGCCGCAAAGCCGGAGCTAAGCGACAGGGAAGCAGGTTACTTCACGAACGTCGATGGGATAAACCGCTTCGCTCTGGTCGCGGTCGATCCCGAGCGCCCCGAAGAGATCATCGGTGTGGTGAGCTTCGATCGCGAGGGGACGACCGAGCGGGCAGAATACGCGGCGGAGGTGGAGGACAGGTGGCAGGGGAGAGGGCTTGGGCTTGCTCTGACCAGACACCTGATAGAGGCGGCCCTGAAGAGGGGCGTCAGAACCTTCACGGGGATCGTCCTCCCCGAGAACACCAGGATGCTTCACTTGCTAAGGGACCTGAATCTGCCCGAGAGGTTGCGCTACGAGGATGGCACCGACTACGTCGAGATTGACCTCTCACCCCTGCAAAACACTCCTGATAGTGCGGCAGGAGCCAGCGGCCCCCATGGATGAGGCCTCACCTCACAACGCTCTTACTATGCCCTGACGCCAGGCTTCTGAACGACCAACATTGGAGTTTAAAACAGAGGTGAGCCTGAGTAACCGAAGGCAACCGCCAGAAGTTGAGGTGCCCGTAAGGGCCTGTAGCCTTACCACTCTTGATCTCGCTATGGGACGCTGGATGGGCGATAATCTTCCTTGTCGGAATGAGAGCGCCAGGTGGATCAGGACCAAAGTCAATGACAGGGCTCCCAACAGGCACGATCACGTTCCTGTTCACTGACGTAGAGGGCTCTACCAGGCTATGGGAACGCGGCCCCGAAGCCATGTCCCAGGCTCTTTCCCGCCACGACGAGCTGCTACGAGAGGCTGTAGAGTTCCGTGGTGGGTTCGTCTTCAAGACGGTGGGCGACGCCTTTTGCGTCGCCTTTCCGAATGCCCCGGAAGCTGTGGAGGCAGCTCATGATGCCCAGAAGTTCTTACTCTCTGAGGAGTGGGAAGAGACGGGTCCCCTCAAGGTTAGGATGGCCCTGCACACTGGAACTGCCGAGGAGCGAGACGGGGACTACTTTGGCCCTACCATAAACCGGGTGGCCAGACTCCTCTCGGCCGGGCACGGTGGGCAAATACTTCTCTCGCTCACTACCCAGGAGTTAGTGCGCGACCAGTTACCGGTCGGGGCTGGGCTGAGGGACCTGGGCGTGAGGCGGCTGAAGGATCTCTTCGGGCCCGAGCGCGTTTTCCAGCTAACTGCTCCCGATCTGCCCGCTTCCTTCTCGCCGCTCAAGACCCTGGACGTGCGCCTGAACAACCTTCCCATCCAACCTACGCCGCTTCTCGGACGCGAACGCGAGGTGTCGGAGATCACGGATTTGCTGAGACGTGCCGACGTACGCTTGCTCACTCTCACGGGAACCGGGGGAACGGGAAAGACACGTCTTGCGCTGCAGTCGGCCGCAGAGCTGATCGACGAGTTCGAAGATGGGGTATTCTTCGTGGCGCTGGCTCCTATCAGCGACCCCAAGCTGGTATCGTCAACCATGGCGGGGGCTCTATCGGTGAGTGAGAGCGCCGGACGAGACCTCAAGGAGGAATTGAGGGATTATCTAAGCAACAAGGAGTTGTTCCTTGTCCTGGATAACTTCGAGCAGGTGGCCGATGCCGCCCCTTTGGTAGGAGAGTTACTCTCTGGTTGCCCTAACCTCAAGGTGCTGGTAACCAGCCGTACTCTACTTCGACTCTACGGCGAGCACGAGTACGCGGTAAGACCGCTTGAACTGCCGGATCCAGGTTACCTGTCGCCTTTCGAGACGCTTAGAGGGTACGAGGCGATAAGACTCTTTGCAGAGCGTGCTCGTGCTGCAGATGCCGATTTCTCCTTGACGAATGAGAATGCTCCGGCGGTCGCTGAGATCTGCGCCCGCCTCGACGGGCTGCCTCTGGCAATAGAGCTCGCTGCAGCCAGGATAAAGTTGCTCTCGCCCCAAGCGATGTCCTCTAGGCTTGGCAACCCTCTGAAGTTCCTTACTGGTGGAGCCCGCAATCTCCCAGAGAGGCAAAGGACTCTGAGGGGCACAATCGCATGGAGTTACGCCCTGCTCAACGAAGGCGAGCAGGCACTCTTCGCGAGCCTGTCGGTTTTCTCTGGTGGGTGTGCCCTGGACGCCGTGGAGGCCGTATGCGACGCCGAGGGCGATGTGTTCGTCGAAGTCTTGGAAAGACTCTCCGCTCTCTTGGACAAGAGCCTCTTGAGGCAAGAGGAGGGGGTAGAGGAGGAGGAGCCGCGTTTCGTGATGCTCGAGACCATCCGTGAGTACGCTCGAGAGAGGCTGGAGGTCAGTGGCAACGCTGAGGTGATAAGGAGGTTGCACGCCGAGTACTTCCTCGCCCTGGCAGAACAGGGCGCATCGGAATTGCAGGGACCGGAGGAAGCGACTTGGCTAGAGCGCCTGGAGATGGACCACGACAACATGAGGGCGGCTCTATCCTGGACGCTACAGTCGGAGGAAGCCGAACTGGGGATGCGGTTGGCAGGTGCACTGTGGCAGTTCTGGGATATGAGGGGATACTACGGTGAGGGTAGGAGATGGCTCGAGGAGGCGCTGGCCAAGGACGGGAGAGCCTCAGTGGCGCGGGTAAAGGCGCTGGAGGGTGTAGGCTGGCTTGCCGATCTTCAAGGTGACATCGATCGGGCGGTGGCAGCGGCCGAAGAGGGCCTGAGGCTCGGCGCACGAGCCAAGCTCCAGAGTAGTGATAAGGCTTCCTTCCTACGCATACTAGGGTCAGCTGCTTATGTGTGCGGAGATCACGAGCGGGCGACACGACTCTACGAGGAAAGCCTCGCGCTCAGCCGAGAAGCGGGGGACGAGCGGGGTGTTGCATCGTCCCTGCTCCAACTTGGGAACGTGTCGAGCGACCTAGGCGATCACGAGAGAGCCGAAACGTTCTACGAAGAAGGGTTGGCCCTATCCAGGGAGTTAGACGACAAGGCACTGCTCGCTTCCGCCTTGATCAGTGTGGGCGCAGAGTACTTACTCCAAGGCGACCATGAGCGAGGAGCCATGCTAAACGAGGAAGCTGCAGGCTTGTACCGGGAACGGGGAAATAGAGGCCATCTCCAATACGCCCTCGACAACCTGGGATGGGCAGCGCTAATGCGTGGGAACCTACAGCAGGCTGAAGCCCTGCACCGAGAAAGTCTCGCGCTGAGCGGGCAGCTTGGTGACAAGCTTGTCGCTGCGGAGGCCTTAGAGGGGCTAGCGTGTTCTGCCAGCGCCAGAGGAGAAGCGGCGGAACGGGTGGCGCGGCTGTTCGGAGCGGCCGAGTCCCTACGGGGGACGGTGGGCTACCGGCAGGAGACAAGAGAGCACGCACTGCGTGAGCCCTACTTGGCGGCCGCGCGAGCACAGTTGTCTGAGGCAAGGTGGGATGCGGCGTGGGCTGAAGGGCGGCGACTGGGCTTCGAGGAAGCTATTGCGTACGCACTGGAGAAAGCCTGGGGCGGCTGATGGTCGCCCGGCGAGTGCCTGTCGTGCTTCCTACGACGACCTTCTTCGGACGCCGCGCTCAGGATCACCCATTGTCGGTTGCCGGCGGGGGAGGGCATCTTCCAGGCCAGACGCTCCTCGCTCTTCTCGGCGAGCTCGTAGCCCATGTAGCGTAGGAGCGGGTCGTAGAAGGACTCCGCGTGTGGTATGTCGCTCACGGTGAAGCGCACGTGGTTCATGCTGCCGGTCTTCTTCATCGGGGTGCCTCTTCCTCGGCGAGCTCTTCCTCGTAGGCGAACAGGGCCGGCCATCCGCCGGTGTGCAAAAAGACGACGTTCTGCTCATCCGAGAATCGGCCCTCACGACTCATCGCGATTAGCCCGGCCATCGCCTTGCCCGTGTAGACCGGATCGAGCAGGAGCCCCTCCAGCCGAGCCAGGAGCCGGATAGCCGCCAGTCCCTCCGGTGTTGGTATGCCGTAGCCTTCGCCGAGGAAACGGTCGTCGACCTCGATCTCAGCGAAGCGCTGTGGGCTGCCGAGACGTTCACTGGTGGTACCGGCGATGCGCTCGACGTTCGCCCGGGCCTGCTGGGCAGAGCCGCTGACGCCCACGCCGAGGAGCCGCGCTTCGGGCCCGCTTGCTGCCAGGCCCACGGCTAGCCCTGCCTGGGTCCCGTGACTAGCACTCGCGTGAACCAGGGCATCGATCCGGAGGTCCAGCTTATGAGCCTGAGTGTAGAGTTCGCGCGCGCACTCGACGTAGCCGAGGGCGCCCACGGCGTTCGACCCGCCGACCGGGATCGCGTAGGGCCGCCCTTCCCCGCGCAAAGCCTCGGCGCGCTTCCATCGCGGTTTCTGCATTGGAGGCGCCCGGGATGATGTGGAGTTTCGCGCCGAGGATACGGTCGAGCAGCACATTGCCCGAGTGCCCATAGCTTTCGCCACGGCCCGGCGCTGACTCCTTGAGAAACAGCTCACATCTCAGGCCCAACCTCGCGCAAGCCGCGGCGGTTTGCCTGGCGTGATTGGATTGCACGGCCCCGACGGTCATCACCGTGTCGGCGCCTCGGACGAGGGCGTCGCCTA
>DASTKM010000218.1:0-2881 GCA_035715885.1 Rubrobacter sp. | reverse complement strand
AGATGGTGATGCCAGGGGACAACACGGTAATGAACGTGGAGTTGATCTCACCGATCGCGATGGATGAGGGGTTGAACTTTGCCATCCGAGAGGGAGGAAGGACAGTAGGAGCAGGCGTCGTAACACAGATCGTGGAGTAACCTGTGGCCGTATCGAAGATCAGGATAAAGCTAAAAGCATACGACCACGAGGTCATAGACAAGACTGCCCGCTCGATAGTCGAGACGGCGGAGCGCACAGGGGCCTTCGTGTTCGGCCCCATCCCGCTGCCCACCAAGCGCAGCAGGTACACGGTGATCCGGGGTCCCTACAGGCACAAAGACTCCCGCGAGCACTTCAAGCTGCACACGCACAAGCGTCTCATAGACATCCAGCAGCCCACGCCGCGAACGGTCGACTCGCTGCAGCGGCTCGACCTGCCCGCAGGCGTCAACATAGAGATAAAGGCGACGTAGGGTTATGGCAACCGCAGTATTCGGACGCAAAAAGCATATGACCCAGGTCTTCCAGGATGACGGCACGCTCGTCGGCGTTACCGTAATCGAGGTCGAGCCGAACCTGATCACGGCTGTACGTACCGCCGAGGAGGATGGCTATACGGCCGTACAGGTCGGCTTCGGGGCAGCCAAGTCCAGCCGGGTCGACAAGGCCAGGGCTGGCACGTTCGCCAAACTCGATACGCCCCCGCGCAGGTACCTGAAGGAGCTGCGGGACGTGAGTGGCGAGGTGGGTGAGAGCATAGGAGTGGACCTCTTCGAGGTGGGCGACAGGGTCCACGTCAGCGCCACGTCCAAAGGAAAGGGTTTCCAGGGGACCATCAAGCGCCACGGTTTTGCCAGGGGCCCTATGAGCCACGGCTCGCACAACATCAGGCAGCCAGGCTCCGTCGGGGCGTCAGCTGACCCGGCCAGGATCTTCAGGGGACAGAAGATGCCGGGCCAGATGGGTAACCAGACGGCCACGGTGCGCAACATCGAGGTTGTTGCCGTCGACGCCGACAACAACCAGCTCTGGGTGCGAGGCGGTGTGCCAGGCGGCAAGAACGCCGTCGTCAGGATCCGGAAGGTGGAAGATTAGGATGGCCAAGGCACAGGTTTTCGACGCCCGCAGCGGCGACACGTCCTCGCTCGACCTCCAGGGCCCGCGCTTCACGACCGAGCCGAACGAGCACGTCATACACAGGGCCGTCGTCGCCGAGCTCGACTCCAGGCGGCGTTACACCGCCTCGACCAAAGGACGGAGTGAGATCCGGGGCTCAGGAGCCAAGCTGTACCGTCAGAAGGGGACGGGACGCGCCCGCGCCGGCGATGCCAAGTCACCTATTCGCCAGGGCGGCGGCACCTGGGGCGGCCCGAAGGCCAAGCCCCCGCGTTACGGGAAGCGGATCAACCGCAAAGAGGCCACAGCAGCGTTCGACGGGGCGCTCTCGGCTAAGGCGCAGGACGGTGAGATCTTCGTGCTCGACTCCCTGGCTTTCGACACGCCTTCCACGAAGCAGGCCAAGGAACTTCTGTCCAGGATGGGTCTGGAGGGTCCCGTGCTCGTCGTCCTGACCGAAAGCGACGCGAACGCGGCGCTCTCCTTCAGGAACCTGCCGCGGGTCAGCGTGGTAGGACCCCACGAGTACGGGGTCTACGAGCTGCTCAGGGCGCGGGAGGTAGTCTTCTCGCGGGCCGCCTACTCCAGGCTCGCCGGAAAGGAGGGCTAGATGGACCCCCATAAGGTCATAATAAGGCCGGTCATCTCCGAGAAGAGCTATAACCTCATCGAGACCGAGGGGCAGTACACCTTCCACGTAGACCGGCGGGCGAACAAGAACCAGATAAAGCGGGCCGTGGAGGGCGCGTTCGACGTTAGCGTCCAGAAGGTGAACACGGTCAACGTAAAGAGCAAGCCCAAGCGCCAGGGCCTCACCAGGGGCAGGACGCCGATGTGGAAGAAGGCCGTAGTCAAGCTGGCCGAGGGCGAGCGCATAGAGTTATTCGAGGGGGTCTAGTATGCCTGCGAGACGTTACAGGCCGACTAGCGCGGGCCGCAGGAACTCTTCGGTCTTGACGCGCGACTCTGTCACGAAGAACGATCCCGAGAAGAAGCTGACCGCCAAGTTGCACAAGACGGGCGGGCGCAACAACCACGGCCGCATAACCACCCGCCACATCGGCGGCGGACACAAGCGCCGCTATCGTCTCATCGACTTCAAGCGGCGCAAGGACGGTGTACCCGCGACGGTTGCGGCGATCGAGTACGACCCGAACCGTTCGGCCAACATCGCCCTCTTGCACTACCACGACGGCGAGAAGCGCTACATCCTCGCGCCGCGCAACCTCACGGTCGGCTCCATCGTCGAGAGCGGGCCAGATGCCGAGGTGGACGTGGGCAACGCGCTCCCCCTCAACCGGATACCCGTCGGTACCGTCGTGCACGCCGTGGAGCTCGAGCCTGGCCGCGGGGCGCAGATGGCCCGCAGCGCCGGGACGAGCGCCCAGATAACGGCCCGCGAGGGTGACCTGGTGACGCTAAGGCTCCCAAGCGGCGAGCGCCGCAGGGTAAGGGCCGAGTGCAGGGCCACGGTTGGCGTGGTCGGCAACCAGTCGCACCAGAATGTGCGCTGGGGCAAAGCTGGCCGCAAGCGCCACCTCGGGATAAGGCCTACGGTGCGCGGTACGGTCATGAACCCCGTCGACCACCCGCACGGTGGCGGCGAGGGGAAGAGCACGCCGGGCCGGGCCCCGGTTACGCCTTGGGGCAAGATCACCCAGGGCTCCCCGACGAGGAAGAAGCACAAGCGCTCGGACGCCATGATCGTCCGCCGGCGCAGGAAAGGAAGGAGGCGCTAGATGACGCGGTCCTCTAAGAAAGAGCCGTTCGTGGAGGAGCGCCT
>DASTKM010000217.1:0-5851 GCA_035715885.1 Rubrobacter sp. | reverse complement strand
GACAACGGGGACCACTACCACCACTACGAGTACCACGGACACTACAGATGCGACAACAGCAACGACCACCGCAGCTAGCACCGGTGCAGCGAACACTACTACTACTACTGGAGCAACGACCAACTCAGGCAATAGCACCTCCGCAAACGACGGCGTGATTCGCGAGACGATCCCCAATGACGGGGTACTACCAGACACAGGTGGGCTCTCCACGCTCGTTCCTGTGGGGGCAGTGCTGGCGCTGATAATCAGCGGCTCGGCCATAGGGTTGTTCTACGTGCGCCGGCGGTAGCACTCTCCATTGTAGGAAGGTAGGCGAGTGTTCAGAGAGGGAAACTCGCTTCTTATTAAGGTGGGCCTGATCATGGTGGCGCTCGCCTTCGCCCTCGTGATCGGCGCGATAGTGGTTAGCGTCACTCTAGGCAGCGAGGCTGGGCGGGTGGCGACAGATATTGCGAAGAAGTCTGTTCGCGAAGCGCAGCGAGACGCTTCTGGGAAGCAGGAGGAGTCGCTGGGATACGGCTCATCCTCCTCTGCTGAGTCGATGAGGCAGCGCAAGGAGGATGCTAAGGAGCCGGTGGCCGCTGCATCCGAACCCGAACGCTCGTACTCTCGATCCGAAATGCCTCAACCGGCGGGCCAGGAAACGCCCTCTGAGCTGGAACTCCGACCGCAACGGCACCAGACACAGGCGCAAGAGCAACCTCTGCCGGCGGCGGAAGATGCCGGCTGGCCCGCGCCAACCCAAGAGGAGCTTCAGGGCGCCAACGGAGAACGTCACTACGAACTGCTTCCCGGGGCGGTAATGGGCCTCACTATCCACTCCATAGGCGTATACAATGCTCCCGTGTTCGACTCAGATAGCCAGTGGGCACTGGCCACGGGCGTAGCCCACGTCCCAGAGACCTCCCTGCCATGGTCACAGAGTGCTCAGAGAAACGTCTACCTGGCAGGACATCGCATGGGTTATAGGGGAACCTGGAGTCGTATGATCTTCTATAACCTGGACAAGCTGAAGGAGGGCGATAAGGTAGTGCTCAAGGACCGTACAGGGCGTCCTTATGAGTACCGGGTGAGCGAAACGTTCCTGGCTGAGCCCTCTGATTCGTGGGTGATGGGGCAGGTGAGGGGTAGGGACATGGTGACGTTGCAGACATGCACCCCGATCCCTACCTTCCAGAAGCGTCTGATCGTACGTGCAGACCGCGTATAGATCACAGCCTCCCACAGTACGACGCTGCCAGGGGCAATCCACGGTCTCCCTCCCCCTTTTCGATCTCGGCTATGTAAGAGACAAGGACCTTTCAACGTGAGCGGCACACCAAAGGACTGGTCCATAGAGCGTTGGGCGTACGCGAAGGTTGTGGAGATCTTCGGCGCTGACCTGCGCTCACTCGCGACGTTTCGTATCGTGCTGGCGCTCCTTGTGCTCGCCGACCTCGCCAATCGGGCCACCGACATCTCCGCACACTACACCGACGCGGGCATCATGCCCCGCAGCGTTCTTGTGGAGCAGCTGTTGAGCCCCTGGGCGTTCTCACTCCACCTCATGAACGGGGGGAGGTCGTTCCAGGCGCTGTTGTTCGGCGTCGCGGCGCTCGCGGCCTTCGGCATGCTCGTCGGCTACCGCACGCGCCTGATGACCTTCGTCGTGTGGGTGTTGCTGCTCTCGATTCAGGTGCGCAACCCGCTGGTCAACGGCTCCGAGAGCACCATGTTGCGCATGTTGTTCTTCTGGGGAATGTTGTTGCCCCTCGGCGCCTACTGGTCGGTGGATCGCGCGCGGTCTGCGCTCTCGCGTCCTTCGCCACGCTTTCTGTCGCTGGCCACCTTCGGACTGTTCTTGCAGATCGCCTTCGTCTACTGGTTCACCGCCGCCTTGAAGTCGGGACCCGAGTGGCGCACGGATTACACCGCGCTCTACTACGCGCTCAGCCTGGACCAGCTCGCCACGCCTATCGGCCATCTGCTGCTTGACTTCCCCAGCTTGCTCCAGGTGCTGACCTTCGGCACGTTCTTGCTCGAGGCCATCGGGCCGCTCCTGCTGTTCTGCCCGTTCTTCACCGGTCCGGTCCGCACCGGGGCCGCGCTGGCTTTTATGAGCTTCCACTTCGGCATTTGGCTGACGATGGATATAGGGATCTTCCCCTGGATCAGCGCGTTCTGCATGGTCTGCTTTTTCCCCACCTGGTTCTGGGACAGGGCTTCGACGCTCCGCTCCGTGCTGTTGCGGCGGGTCGAGCTCGCCCGCCGCCTGCAACTCGCCACGGCGCGGTTGGCCAACGCTATCGTGTCCTTCTCCAAGGCGGTCCTGTCGTTCCTGATGGACGCCGGGCAACTCCTGTTCGCAGGTCCCGCGCTGCACGGCGACCCGCTGGCTGACCACACCGCGGGCCCAGTACCGCCCCCGGCGGCCGGGACGATAGGCACGGCCGAAACGCGGCACGTCGAAGAACCAGAACCAGCGGAGCTGCGGTCTTCGCTCGCCACCAACCTGCTCGCCTTCTTCTTTATCTTCTACATCCTCTGCTGGAACCTCACCACAGCCACCTCGTTCACGTTGCCCGAGCGCACCGTTCCCCTTGGCCCCTTCCTCGGCCTCGACCAGTACTGGGGGATGTTCTCCCCCTCCCCGAGCGATGAAGACGGCTGGTACGTGATCCCCGGCGAACTGCGCGACGGCCAGAAGGTGGACCTCATGCCTGTCACCCGTGACGACTACAGCATGCACCCCATCTCTTACGAGAAACCACAAGACATTCCCGCCACCTACAAGAACGAGCACTGGCGTAAGTACCTGGAGAACATCTACAACCAGGATCACGCCGACCAGCGCCTGTACTTCGGCCAGTACATCTGCCGCCAGTGGAACGCCCATCATACGGGCGCGGAGACCCTCGAAACCTTCCGGATCATCTACATGCTGGAGGTGACACTTCCGGATTACCGCCAGTCCAAACCGGAGAAGGTGGACCTCTGGAACCACGAATGCTAGCCACACGTGCGCCCGACCGCAGACGGAGCTCCTGCCAGGGCCGTGTCCGCCGCACGCGCCCGATCCGTAGCTGATGGACGCCGAACCTCTGGCCAAAACCGGTTTCGATCGTCACACCGATGCCCCGAATAACGGCGAGTCTCTAGCGAGGGGACGCAGCCGGTCGGCGCGGAAGGGAAGGCGCCGGGCGCCGTTCGGGAAGTGATGGCGAACCGGTGGGACAGGATCGCCCTGGCGTCCGTTCTGGCCGGCGTTATCGTCCGTATCATCTGGGGGCTGGTGATCCACCCTCCCCTCGATTATCTCTACTCGGACATGGGCGCGTACGTCGAGAGGGCCCAGCGGCTCGCAACGGGCGCCGGCCTGCAGCGCTCCGACGCGTTCTTTCCGCCGGGGACCCACGTACTGCTGGCCGCCCCAATGACGCTATTCGGGACGGAACGGGCGGGATTGTGGGGAGCGGCCGTGCTGTGGTGTGCGCTCTCCGCTGCGATCCCGTTCTTCGCGTGGCGCCTGGCGCGCTTGTTACTCACCCCGGCCGCCGCAGCGCTGACCGCGCTTTTCTGCGCGTTCTGGCCCCTGTACATCACCTATGGAGGGTACTTCACCTCGGAGACGCCCTCGCTGGCGTTTTTGCTCGCTTCTCTGTGGGCCGGCTACCGGGCCGTCCGGCTCTCGGGCAGGGAGGCAGGCTGGCTCGGCCTGGCAGCCGGCCTGCTCGGGGGCGTAGCGGTCGCCAACCGCCCGCAACTCATCTTGAACCTCGCGGTGCTGGTGGTGCCGTTGTTGTTTCGTCTCCGCCGCCAAGCCCTGGCTCTCACCGGCATCGTCGTCGGCAGCGCGTTCATCCTGGCCGTCACCGCGTTGCACAACAGCGCGGCGGCCGGCAAACCCACTGGCCTCAGCGAGAACGCGGGCCTGAACTTCTGGATCGGACAGTGCGACGTCCACGACGTGACCACCGTCGATCCTGTCCGGAATATCACCTTCCAATTCGGCAATCCTGTCTGGACGCAACTGGGGCGGGGCGGCAGCTACTACTTCGAGGGACACCTGGTATGGGATCAGGGATTCTTCTACGAGATGGGTCTGCGGTGTATCGAAAGGGACGGCCTCGGTCACGTTCGGGTCCTGGCCAGGAACGTCCTGAACATGAGCGCCACGACAATTCCCTGGCCGCAGGTCAACGAGGCTGGACAGCGGGGCGTGGTGCGGCTTAGCAACCTGGCGTACAGCATTCTGCTGCCGCTGATCGTCATCGACTCCCTCTTCGTCCTCGTCCGACGCCCCGCATCCCGCCGTTCGTCGGGGGAGGCGGTGATGCTGCTCCAGTTGGCCTGCGCGTTGCTGGTGGCCATCTTCTTCTTCGGCGACCCTCGCGTGCGCAGTTCCTACGATGTCTTCGGCCTTGCCCTGCTCGCCGCGCGCGTCGCCGACCGGTTCGGCCTCGAAGAGTCAAGTGGGAAACCCGCTGAGTAGGGCCCCTTGCCCGTCAGCAACCAGTTCCCGACTTGGCTTTAGGTCGCCCTCGAGGCTTACCCCTGCGGCGTCCTAAAGTAATCCCGTAAACGTTGCACATCAATGCGCCCTGAGCGTCGACCCTTCGGGTTCCTGATCTCGGGCACGCTAATCTCGAGCCGATTGAAATACTGGCAGCAGTGGTTTATACACCAAAGGGACGTCCTCCGCCGAGGATAGATTTGTGGGAGGTCTGCGCACAGTAGCTAGGATGGGAGGGTACGCTGCAAGGTCACAGCAGAGACCAGTCATGGTCCTTCGAGAACAGGGCCGCCTCGAAGAACAAGGACTTGCTATCTGCCGACAAAATGCTCTTTGTCGGTGTAAAATGGTAACAAGATGCGACTAATTATCTCCGAGAAAGCAAATACTGCGAAGAAGATCGCCCAGTTCCTCTCTGAAGGGCCTGTCAAGGAAGGCAAGCACCGCTCTGTGCCGCACCACACGTTTACGTGGAAGGGGGAGGAGACGGTTTCGGTTGGTCTGAAGGGGCATGTCCTCAACCCGGAGTATCCCGAGGAATACTCGAACTGGCAGAAAGTCGAGCCGCGGGAGCTCATAGACGCCCAGATCCTGAAGTCCGTCTCGGAGAAGGGCGTGGCCCAGGCCGTAACGTCGCTCGCGAAGAAGGCTGACAGGGTGGTCATCGCCACGGACTTCGACCGTGAAGGGGAGTTGATCGGCGTCGAAGCCCTCTCCCTGGTCTTCGAGGCTAATCCGAAGCTCATGGACCATGTCGAGCGTGCCCGCTTCTCCGCCCTCACGCCGGGCGAGGTCGGCCGCGCCTTCGACGAGCTGATGGAGGTCTCCAACGACCTGGCCGACGCCGGCGAGGCGCGGCAGGATATAGATCTGATCTGGGGCGCGACCCTGACCCGCTGGGTCTCACGCGCCACGAAGCGCTACGGGAGCGCCTTCCTCTCGGTAGGACGCGTCCAGTCGCCGACGCTGGTCCTCATAGCCGACCGTGAGCGCGAGCGGCGTGCCTTCGTCCCTGTGCCTTACTGGGAGCTGGAGGTAAACCTGAAAAACGGCGAGCCGTTTACCGTCCGCCACCAGACCGAGCGCTTCGAGGACGAGGAGAGGGCGAAGAGAGCCTACGAGAACGTCGCCGACACCGCGATAGTCGTTGAGGTCGAGCAGAAGTCCGCGACCCGCAGGCCACCAACGCCGTTCAACACCACAGCCTTCCTGACCGCGGCCGCGAACATCGGGATCAGCCCCTCCAGGGCGGCCCGTATAGCCGAGGACCTGTACACGGATGGCTTCATCTCATATCCCAGGACGGACAACACTGTCTACCCGCGCTCGCTCGACCTGCGCGAGGTGCTCGGGTAC
>DASTKM010000216.1:0-4469 GCA_035715885.1 Rubrobacter sp. | reverse complement strand
CCGGCGCGCTCGCTCATGCCGGCCACGACAACGTTGGCTGAGGCCCCGATAAGGGTGAGGTTGCCGCCGAAATCCGCGCCTAGGGCCAGAGACCACCACAGGGGGCGTACCTCCTCCTCCGAGAGCCCCTCTGCCTTCGCGAGGTCCTGTATGACCGGGATCATGGTCGCCGTGAACGGGATGTTGTCTACGACGCCCGACGCGATGCCGCTGCCCCAGATGACCACGATCGCCGTCAGCGCGGACGTCCCGCCGGCGACGTTCGTGAGCGCGGTAGCTATGCTCCCGACGAACCCTGTGGCCTCTAGGCCACCCACGAGCACGAAGAGCCCGACGAAGAAGAGTAGGGTAGGCCACTCCACCTCCCGCAAGATCCCCTCCACGTCGCTGCGCGCGTAAAGCATGAGCGCTGCGGCTCCGAAGAGCGCGATTGTAGCCGCCTCGAGGTGCAGCGCGCCGTGCAAAAAGAACGCTACTATCACGAGCCCGAGTACGATGAGCGACTTCCGGAGCAGGATAGGATCGCGGATGCTGGCCGCCGCGTCCATCGCCCCGATAGTCTCCTCAGCGTCCTTGCTATGGCTCAGATCCTTGCGGAACATCAGGTACAACACGCCGAGCACCGCTGGCAGAGTGAGCAGGACCACGGGGGTGAGGGCGAAGACGAAGTCCAGAAAGGATAGGTCGGCGGCGCTCCCTATGAGGATGTTTGGCGGGTCGCCGATGAGGGTCGCCGCCCCGCCCACGTTTGATGCCATCACCTGTGTCAGCAGGAAGGGAATGGGCGAGGATTCGAGGGCGTCGGCGATCAGAAACGTCACGGGGACCATCAGTATCACGGTGGTTACGTTGTCCAGAAAGGCGGAGAGTAAGGCCGTGACGAGGGAGAGCAAGATGAGTATACGTCCCGGGCGTGCCTCGCCCCACTGGGCGCTCTTTATGGCCAGGTACTCGAAGACGCCTGTCCTCTCAAGAATGGCGACGATCACCATCATCCCTGCAAGGAGGCCTATGGTGTTCCAGTCGACGAACTCCGTGGCCGCCTGCTCCTGGTCGAGAATGCCGAAAGAGATGAGGATAGCCGCGCCGAGTAGTGCTGCGACCGTCCGATTCAAGATCTCGAACGCGATGAGCGCGAGGACCACGACGAACAGCGCGACAGCAAAGAATTCCTGCATACTGACTGTGGATTATACAATTGGAGGCTGGGTCACATATTCTGGAGATCTAAGGAGGCCGGGATGAGCGGCGAAGGAGGGTCAGGCGGAGACGTCAAGATCGAGGACATCATGCGCCCCGCGGACGCCGTGCGGACGCCGTGCGGCCCGACACGCTCGCCCGCGACGCACTCAAGGTAATGAGGGAACACAACGTCCCCGGCGTTGCGGTGACGGATGAGGACGGTACCCTCCGGGGATTCGTTACCGATGGTCAGCTCCTCGACGCGGCGCTCCCGAAATACATGAAAATGATGGAGCGGCTCTCTTTCGTTCCCGAGAACGCAGACAAATGGGTCCACTACCTCACCGAGGCCGCGGACCGGCCAGTGGGAGAGGTCATGAGCGCGGAAGTGTCGAGCATCGAGTTGGGGAGGAGCGAGCTGGCCGTGGCGCACAGGATGGTCCATGATGGTGTCTCCAGCGTGGTCATCACTAGGGACGGCAAGGTGGAGGGCATCGTGAATCGCCTCGACCTCTACGCCGCCATAGTGGGTCTGGAATAACGGGCGACTTCTCTTCCGTTTCTTCGTGGCGCTCAGATGCCGAACGCTTCCATCGAGAAGGCATAGCCACGATACTCGCCCGTTTCGCAAAACTATTCAAGTCGGCGTCAACCAATCTCTCGAAAAGGACTAAGACTCCAGACTAGAACCGGTGCGTCCTCTGTCACGCCGACCCATCAAGTGTGCCAAATGCCCATGAAGTAAATAGGATGTCGGTCGGTCGCGGTGTGCTCGTCTGCGGGGTCGGGATAGCGCAGCGTCAGGTCCGCCCGCTCACCAAAATCGTGCCGGACGTAGATCTCGAAGAGGTCGCCTGGGTTACCGACCACCTCGCCGCGAGAAAATCCCCTAACGTATTCGGCCCATGGCGTTTCTCTGGAGGCGAGCGGGACTGAGTCGGGCTTCGTGAAAGGGCCGTCCGGGGTTAACCTGTCTCGAGGCTCGCCGTTCTTAAAGAGTAAAAGGTCGACGTACCGGTTTGGCACGTCCGGCGCCAAGAGCCGCACGCCTGTAGCAAAATGTAACTTCCCGGCGCGCCCGACCGTGTAGCCGCCGGTGTCAATGTCGAACCCCTCTGTAGTGTCCCAACTTACTTCGTTGAATGCGACCTTCGTCCACACGCCATCCGCCGATGTCTGGTCCCGGGTTAGCCTCGCCCCGAAAGATCCGATGTTCATGCTCATGCCTCGCCTCCTTGGCCGCACAGCCGACGGCTGCGCGTTCAGTCTTGAGCCTCCGGTGGACACCCCGCCCGGTGCTTCCTCAACACTACGGTCCCGTGACAAGGTCCGTTTCTCGGAGGTTGCCTCTGGGATTGCTAATCGTACCAGTTCGGACTAGCGCGCAGACCACAGCTACCATTAGGGAGAACAAGTACTGTGCGAAGAACTCGACGAGGACGAGCGACCAAGAGAGAGGCTGCAGCTGTGCCTCCGAGAACCCTTGGATCACGCGAGTTACTCTACATCGGCACCGTGGTCGCCAGGAACGGCAGGTTATCTACGCCAGCGTCTCCGACGAGGGCACCACAAGGTACGGTAGGGTGAAGGGCAAGTGTACCCTCCCGATTTTGCACTACCCGCGTGGGTCTGAGGAGAGAGACGTACCTCAGGGGTATGGAGCGTGTGATGGCCGGCTGCTAGGATGGTCGCAGGGAGCGGCTTCGTCGTGAGGAGGTAAAGAGAGAACTTGCGGCCGGGCGGATCGCGTATTGGAGGGTCGGCGAAGCTATGACGGCGTGGGCGGTCGGGAGACCAACGTGATGATCTTCGCCATCTTGGTCTTTCTCGTGGTGCTGACTGTATTCGCCGTAGACCTCGTCCACCGCACGCCAGCGGCCTTGGCTGGCGGGATACTGCTGGTGATGGCAGGCACCATCGGCCAGGAGGAGGCAATCGAGGCGGTCCACTGGGAGACTTTGGGACTTTTGGTAGGGATGATGATCCTGGTGGGGATCCTCAAGGACTCTGGGATCTTCGGCTATCTGGCTATAAAGAGCGCGCAGGCCGCAGGGGGCCGACCGGGCCTCGTACTGATCTACTTGGCCGCTATTACGGCTTTCCTCTCGGCGTTCTTAGACAACGTGACCACTGTGCTCCTGATGTTCCCTGTAACACTGATCATCTCGCGGATACTGGAAGAGGACCCGATCCCCTTTCTCATTGTCGAGGTATTGGCGTCTAACATAGGGGGGACGGCCACGCTCGTCGGGGATCCGCCGAACATCATCATAGGAACCGTGGTCGAAGAGCTGACGTTTATGGACTTTATTGTCAACCTCACGCCACCGATCCTAGTGATCCTGCTCGTCACGTTGGGGATCGTCTGGCTCGCGCACGCGAGAAAGTTACATACCACGGAGGAGGACCGCAAAGAGATAATGGCCCTTGAGGCGGGTGAAGAGATCAAGGACCGAACGCTCCTCATCCGCTCGGGCGCCGTTGCGGGTGCGACGGTGGTCGGCTTCTTTCTTCAGCAGATCACGGGCTTCAACCCCGCGATCGTGGCGCTCGCCGGGGCAGCCGTCGCCATGCTCGTCTGTGGTCCCGAGGTCGAGAAAGTATTGCACGAGGTCGAGTGGCCAACGATTCTATTCTTTGTCGGCCTCTTCGTCATGGTCGGAGCCCTTGAGACCACGGGTTTCATAGACCTGGTGGCACATTATCTGGCCTCCGCCTCGAACTCATTGGCCGGGACCGCCCTGATAGTGATGTGGGGGAGCGGCTTCGCCTCCGGCATCGTGGACAATATCCCGTTCACGGCGACGATGGTGCCGGTCATAGAGCAGCTGGCCGAAAACCGAGGATACGACGCGGCTACCGTGGAGCCCCTGTGGTGGTCGCTCTCTCTGGGCGCCTGCCTGGGGGGAAACTTCACCCTCATAGGGGCCTCCGCCAACCTGGTCGTCGCCGGGCTAGTGGCGCGGGAGGGGATGACCTCGTTTACCTTCTGGCGCTTTTTGCTCTGGGGTTTCCCCCTGACGCTCGTCGCGCTGATCCTCTCCAGCCTCTACGTCCTGTTCTTTCAACTCGGGTAGGTAGAGAACCTGCGACACATTGCGACACCTGCAGCACGAGAATCGAAGGAGGAGACAGCGCATGATCGATCCCGACCGGGTGATGCAGATGGCTTACCTGCCGGGGGAGAGGGTACGGGCCGAGCTTGGCTTCAACTGGGAAGGGGAACTGACGGCCGTCACCGCGCACTTTCGTAGGTTAGTCGGCTCCCGTTTCTCTGCCCGCCATTT
>DASTKM010000215.1:0-5178 GCA_035715885.1 Rubrobacter sp. | reverse complement strand
TGCCACTCTCCCCGAATGCGTCGTGGTAGGAGTCGAAGGTGGTACCGCGCAGCTCGATGGCGCGAAGCAGGATCTCGCGGGTTGCGGCGTGGATGTTCTGTATTTCATCTCTGGTAAGTGTGTTTGCCTTTCGCGCGGGGTGGACACGGGCGGAGAACAGGATTTCGTCCACGTAGATGTTGCCGAGGCCGGCCACAACGGACTGGTCGAGAAGCAGGCCCTTCACACCCGCCTTGCGGCCCAAGACTGAGGCCAGGTATTCGACCGTGAAGTCCTTGGAGAAGGGGTCGGGGCCGAGGCGTGAGATCAGGGGGTGTCTCTCTTCCTCTCCCGGCTCGTAGAGGTCGAAGTAGCCGAGCCAGAGCCGCGTGAAAGCCAGCACGAGGGGTCCGCCTCCGAACTCGAGAACCGCGGTGTTCATCCTGTCCGGCTCCCTCCATTCTGGCAGACGCAATACCCTTCCGGAGATGACCAGATGCACGAGCCCGACGACTTCCCCAAAGTCGAGGATGATGATCTTGCCCCTGCGACCAGTCGCACGCAGCGTCCTCCCGACTAGCAGCCTGCCGAACTCTTCTGGCTCTACGTTGGTCACGTCGGGCCTGAAGACGGCGGCCCTCAGTACCTCGCGACCTACCGCAAGCTCGGCCACATCCTCGGAGATGACGGTGACCTCGGGCAACTCGGGCACTACGATCTTCCCAGAAGCGTCTCGACGTAGCCGGCGACACCGTCCTCGTCTACGCCGGGTACGACTCTGTCGGCGGCTTCTCGGACCTCGCCGGTCATACCCCCCACCGCCACCCCGTGCCCCGCGAAGCGGAGCATGTCTATGTCGTTATCGGCGTCGCCGAAGGCGAGGACACGCTCCGGCTCGATCCCCCACCGCTCGCACAGGAAGCCGAGGGCCGACGCCTTCGTGCCTTCCAGTCTGCCGATCTCGACGTAGTGCGGCAGGCTGCGCGTAAGGAAGAGCCGCCCGTCGAAGGCCGTCCTTGCCGCCTCGAGCCAGCCCTCTATATCGTCGGGGCGGTCCACGATCACGAGCTTCGTCGGTTGTTCTGTACATTCCCCGAGCCAATCCGCCGGTAAGTCCACGACGGAGACGCCAGGTTCAGCGTAACGCCGGAGGTGATCCAGCGCCGCAGGTGTGTCTGGCGAGGTTATGATGCGCCCGTCGAGGAAGACACGGGCGTGCAGATCTCGTGCTGCTGCCCACTCGAGCACCTCTATGCCCAGACTCACTGGCAGCTTGCGGTGCAGCAGGGTCTCCCCGTTAATCCTCCTTACCATCGAACCGCCGTAGCAGATCAGGGGGTCATGACCCGCGAAGCCAAGCCTCCCCGCGTACTCTCTGGCGTCCTCGAAGCGCCTCCCTGTCGCCACGACGAGTCTCATCCCCCGCTCTCTGAGACCCTGAAGGGCTGCAACTGTGCCTTGTGTGATCCTCAGGTTCCGCCGCAACACGGTCCCGTCGAGGTCGAAGGCGCCGAGATCGAAGGCCAATCCGTTCTTCGTGCCTCTGTGTTCCGCGCCCAACTGCAACCTTCCAGATGTCGTAGATCCGAAGGGATCGAAGTCCCTGAACTCTGCCTTTGTAAGGCAGTGAGGTAGTTTGTAGCATCTTTGGAAGCGGATTGCTGGTAGGGACGGTTCGCGACCCGCTTCAGGATTTCTCCGTTGCGCTGGATGATATGCTCGCGTCCGCCTGCTTCATGTGTTATACGCAAGGCCGTACATGAGCGATGATCCAATCACGGGGGCTGCTCCCACGGTGAACGAAGGAGATGGGCTGCAACGCGCGGGAGGGGCCGGCTTGAGACGTGTGACCTTCCTCGGTACCGGCGACGCCCTTAACGGCGAGAGGGCGCAGTCTAGCCTGGCTCTACCGCTCTCTGGTGAGAAGACGATGCTGATCGACGCCTCCAGCGGCACCGTGCTGCTCGGTGGCCTCGAGGCCGCCGGGATTCCGCTGGAGAGCGTGCGCCACCTGTTCTTGAGTCACCGCCACTTCGACCACGTCGGCGGGTTCGCTCCCCTGCTCGCCACCCTGGCGTCCCTCCCTGAGGCCTCGCTTCTCGTTCACGCCGCGCCCGACACGCTCCGTGCGCTGCGAAACCTCCTCGACTTGACGCTTCCTGGCGCAGAGGGCTGGCTTGGCAAACGCCTCGGCTGGCGTGAGCTGATCCCAGGGAAGCCTACCGAGGTAGGCGGGACTGAGGTTACACCCTTCTCGCTTGACCACGGTCTCGAGTGCGTAGGCTTCCGCATCGCCCAGGCTGGTGCCGTCGCGGTCTTCACCTCAGATACCCGTCCGACTCAGGAGATCGTCGAGAACGCGAAGGAGGCGGATCTCCTCGTCCACGACGCGTACGGTCCACACAGCGCTGCGGAGCAGGCTCACGCCATGGGGCATTCGACCGCGACCGAGGCCGGCGAGGCGGCCCGCGCAGCCGGCGTTCGGCGGCTCGTCCTCACCCACCTGCGCTCGAGCCGGTTCGTCGATCCAGGAGCGTTGGCGGCTGAGGCCGAAGCCGCGTTCGGAGGGCCAGTGAGCGCGGCGGAAGATCTCGATACGGTGGAGTTCTGAAAGCGGGTTGGGGAAGGCTCGAGCCTTCCCCAACCCGCGCTGGCCAGCATTTAAGCACGCTCAGGCCTTGCGGCCTTCGCTTGTCAGCCAGTCAGCTTCTTTATTGCTGAAGTGCTGAATAGCTGCTCAAGGCTCGCACAGATCGTCTTATGTGATCCTCACCCTCAAACCGTAGCGGCGCACCGACTTGCATAGCGATTAGAGCGGTGCATCATGTTGTTGGGAGTACTATATAGTGGAGTTCAGGCAAAGGAGGATGCTCAGAAGCTTATGGCCGTCCTGCCCACCGGCACCGTCACCTTCCTGTTTACAGACATAGAGGGTTCTACGAAGCTGTGGGAGAAGAGCCCCAGAGACATGCAGGTTGCCCTGACCCGTCACGACGCCCTGCTCTGGGAGGCCATAGAAGGGCACGGTGGTTTCGTCTTCAAGACGGTAGGCGACGCCTTCTGCGCGGTCTTCCCCACGGCCCTTGGTGCCCTCGAGTCGGCGCTTGCGGCCCAAAGGACCCTGTTCTCAGAGGCGTGGGGGGATGAGATCGGTGCCCTCAGGGCGCGTATCGCGCTGCACACAGGAGCCGCCCATGAACGAGACGGAGACTACTTCGGCCCACCGGTGAACCGGGTGGCGAGGCTGCTCTCGGCCGGTCACGGCGGGCAGGTCTTACTTTCTTCTTCGACGCAGGAGCTAGTGCGGGATCACTTGCCGCCTCAGACACATCTTAGGGACCTGGGGGAGAGACGCCTCAAGGACCTCTCCAGGCCCGAGCGGATCTTCCAGCTTACGGCTCCCGACCTGCCATCGGAGTTCCCTCCCTTGAAGACCCTGGAAACCCACACCAACAACCTGCCCTTGCAGGCCACACCGCTCATCGGGCGCGAGCGGGAGGTGGAGGCGGTGTGTGAGCTGTTGCGCAGTCCCGAGACGAGGCTGTTGACCCTCTTGGGTCCTGGGGGCACGGGGAAGACCCGTGTGGGACTGCAGGTAGCAGCAGAGCTTGTGGACGACTTTGATGACGGGGTTTTCTTCGTGCCTATCGCCGCCATTACGGATCCTACACTGGTGGCCCCGACCATCGCGCGGGTACTGGGGCTGAGTCAGGGCGGTGCCCGGCAAGCGGAGGAGTTGCTCGAAGGATATCTGCGCGACAGGCAGGCACTCCTTTTGCTCGACAACCTCGAGCAGGTCCTGGAGGCGGCGCCAGTCGTGGACAGGCTGCTTTCGACCGCCGCCGGCCTGAAGATCCTGGCCACAAGCCGCACCCCGCTTGGGCTCTACGGTGAGTATGAGTTCCCCATCCCACCCCTCTCGTTGCCCGACCCCGAATCCCTGCCGCCTCTAGAGGACCTCACCGAGTACGAGGCGGTTAGGCTCTTTGTGGAGCGGGCAAAAGCTGTAAGACCGGATTTCTCCCTGGCGGAGGATAATGCCCCGGCGGTGGTTGAGATTTGTGCGAGGCTAGATGGGCTGCCCCTGGCCATAGAGCTCGCCGCGGCCCGCATAAAGCTGCTCTCCTCGCAGGTGCTGCTCGATAGGCTCGGCAACCGGCTAAAGATCCTCACCGGTGGTGCACGAAACCTACCAGAGAGGCAAAGAACGCTCAGGAACGCCATCGAATGGAGTTACGGGCTGCTCGACGAGGGCGAAAAGATGCTCTTCGGGAGGCTTGGAGTCTTCTCTAGCGGGGCAACCCTGGAGGCCATGGAGGCAGTATGCGACGCTGAGGGAGATCTCCCCACGGACGTATTCGAAGGCGCCTCCTCGCTCCTTGACAAGAGTCTCTTGCGGCAGGAGGAAGGGACAGGAGGTGAACCGCGCTTCGGGATGCTGGAGACCATCCACGAGTTCGCGAACGAAAAGCTCGAGGAGAGCGGGGAGGCGGATGCCGTGAGCCGTGCGCACGCCGAGTACTTCCTGGCCCTCGCGGAAGAGGCCGAGCCCATGTTGTGGGGAGCAGAGGATGCGGCGTGGTTAGATCGGCTGGAACAAGAGCACGACAACATGAGGGCAGCGCTTTCCTGGGCTATAGAGCATGAAGAGGCTACGCTTGCCCTGAGAGTAGGCGCAGCGTTACGGTGGTTCTGGTACATGGAAGGATACTACGGTGAGGGAAGGAGATGGCTCGAGGCAGCGCTGGGCAAGAACTGGGGCGCGGCGGCAGCGGAGGCGCGGGCCAGGGCTCTGGAGGGGGTAGGCTGGCTGGCGTCGAGTCAAGGTGACCTTGATCGGGCACAAGCCGCTGCCAAAGAGGGGCTGAAGCTGAGCACTGAGGCAGGGCTGGGTAAGGTAATCGTAGCCGACTTCCAGAACGTGCTGGGGGACACCGCACGGCACCGGGGTGACTACGAGCGGGCGGCGAAGTTGCTCGAGAAAAGCCTGGCGCTCCACAGGGCTGTCAAGGACACTAGAGGCGTTGCGTTGTCCCTCGGCGATCTGGCCAACGTATCGAGCGACCGCGGTAGCTACGAGCGGGCCAGGGCCCTCTACGAAGAAGGTCTGGTCCTGGCCCGAGAGTTGGGCGGTGCGGAGTTGCTCGGCGCATACTTGATCAGCCTGGGTGACGAGTATCTGCTTGAAGGCAACCCTGA
>DASTKM010000214.1:0-10047 GCA_035715885.1 Rubrobacter sp. | reverse complement strand
AGCGGAGTCGCGAAGGGAGGGTCATGCGCCCTTTCTCATCCAGCGTGTGCTCGTACTCGCCTAAAAGGGCCAGAGCCGTGTCCTCCCACTACGCTCCACTTTGACCCACAACGGTGAAATTCTGGCATATGCACGGAAAATGCGCAATCTGGACGCCCGAAAACGGCCCTCAAAGGCCGAATTCCGCCGGTAAACACAGCTTCATCCCCCCACCCCAGGGTATAGGACCCCTATTTCAAAGATGCATTTTGCCGGGTTGCGAAGGGATTCTCTTTGGGGTGAAGGCTGTATCTCTGGTGTAACATGTCGGTCGTATAGGAGACGGACCACAACATGTTGGGCATGTGGAAATAAGTTGGGATTCTGGGAGGTGGGAGTGTCTGGATCTGTGGGCCCACCAGGACTCGAACCTGGGACCGTCCGATTATGAGTCGGATGCTCTAACCAACTGAGCTATGGGCCCTTGGCGGGAACCTGGGTGGTACCGCCTAGCTCCCCCGGCTGGACTCGAACCAGCAACCCTTCGGTTAACAGCCGAATGCTCTGCCAATTGAGCTACAGGGGAATACCGCAGAAGCGATTATACGGTTGGGAGGCTAAGGGTTCAAGATGACTCAACGAAGGTGACCCCTTGCCTGAGTGCTTCCACCTCAGCACGCAAACTATCCTTCACGTCATAGTCGGAGGTTTCCCTCATCAAACGCTTACGGCTCACGATTCGCAGCCGCAGCCAAGCCGCCTGCATTGCGCCCTCTGACGATGGTCTTCGCTCCCCCTCTTGAGAGAGTTCTCCAAGACGGTCCAGGAACGGACGAGCGCGAGGGTCGGAGGTAACACTGCCAATATCCTTACCCACATACTCCTTAAGGATGGCGAATATATTAGCGTGGGCTTCATCCACAAAATCTGATTCCTCAAGGTGCACATTCTCTTGTAGCTGAGGAACTCGTATTCCCTCTTGGAAGAGCTCTACCGAGAGGTCAGGACGCACAATACAGAGGGCAAGGATTTCGCGTTCAGCCTCATGAGTACGTTCGACTTCCCGCAGACGCTCCGCTTCTCGCAAGTAGTGACCTGACTCTTTGCGTATTGACCGATAAGCTCCGGCCGCGGACGAATCAGATCTGGGTGCCTCGAAGATCGTCGGCTCTACGCCCAGGGCCTCTGATGCGATGCGTACGGCCTCGCGGTAGAGAACCGGGTCCCTGATCTCCTGGATCATACTCTTCACCTCGGGAACGGCTCTGGAGCGTTCCGTAGCACCCGCTCCCCTGGTACGGGCAACGATCCGCCTGATTCCGTACTCGAGGACGGGCACAGAATCGTTCAACCTCTCTGCAAACTCCCCGGGCGAATGCTCCAAGAGCCAGTCCGCAGGGTCCTCGGGTAAACGTAGGACCCGGAGATCCAACTTCAAATCGGCCGCTGTGGCCGCCGCCCGCTCAATGGCCCTCTCCCCTGCTGCGTCGGGGTCGAAGATGACGTGGATCCTATCCGTGTAAGAGCTGAGCATGCGCAGGTGACCAGGGGTAGTGGCAGTACCAAGCGTCGCTACAGCATTCTGAATGCCCGACTGGTAGAGCATAAGTACATCCGTGTAGCCCTCGACGACGAGCGCCGAGCGTTCCCTACGGATAGCTTCGGAGACTTGCGGGAAACCGTAGAGCAGATCCCGCTTGTTGAAGATCTCCGTCTCGGGAGAGTTGAGATACTTGGGCTGGGCTTCACCGAGCGTCCTGGCCCCGAAGCCGACTATCCTTCCCCGCCGGTCCGAGATGGGGAAGGTGATCCTACCCGCAAAACGCTCCCCACCCCGCGGCGAAAGAAGCCCGGCCGCATCGAGAATACTCCTGTCGAGATCCAACCTCCCAGCAGCAGCCACAAATCCGGATACACCGCGCGGCGGCGCGTACCCCAAACGAAATTCTTCTATAGTAGAAAGCTCTATATGGCGGTCATTCAAGTAGCGGCGGGCCCGTTCTGCTTCTGGGGTTTCGGATCTGAGGAGGTACTTGTGATAGTAGGCAGTGGCGGCGGCCAGGGCCCTGTGAATCGCGCGTCTACGGAGGTTACGTTCCCGCGTGGCGCCAGGGTCTCCCCCGCCTTCGAAGTGCAGGTCTACGCCGGAGCGGTCGGCGAGGTAGGAGACCGCTTCGGCGAAGTCTAGAGACTTGAGATCCATTACCAGCTTGATGGCGTCCCCGCCACGAGAACAGCCAAAACAGTAGTAGAAGCCCTGGTCCGGGGTGACGCTGAAGGAAGGGGTTTTCTCCTGGTGGTCTGGGTAGGGACAGAGGCCTGTGAAGCGGGCTCCCTGGCGCCTGAGGGCCGTGAACTCGGAGGCCACCTCGACGATCCCGGCCGCCTCCCTGACCTCTTCTATGCTGCGTTGTGAGATCCTCAAACCCGGTCTCCCTTGTACCGGTGTACAGATTGAGTGTGGTGTTGACCAGGGGTAATGTTACTCTACCTGGCATGAATATCCGCGGCGGATCTACGACGGTGCCAAGAGCCGGGTACGCTGACCTTCCGCCCGGGATCGGCTTCGAGCCAAAAGATGAGCCGCTGCGGAGGGACATCAACCTCCTCGGGCGGGTGCTTGGCCGGATCCTGATCGAGCAGGAGGGCGAGGACCTCTTCAAAACCGAGGAAGAGGTCAGGCTCCTCTGCAAACGCCTGCGCTTCGACTACGACCCTGCATTGGACGAACAGCTGCGGCGACGGATCGACGCCATGAGCGTGGAGGAGCTGCGACGGATCGTGCGCGCGTTCTCCGTGTACTTTCAACTTGTGAACATCGCCGAGCGCTACCATCGGGTTCGTCGGCGGCGGCAATACGAGTCGTCACCGGACAATCCCCCCCAACGCGCCTCAGTGGCGAGCGCCCTCGCACGCCTCAAGAGCGAAGGTCTGGGGAAAGAAGCATTGCGGAGTGTACTCGATGAGATGTCTGTCGGCCTCGTTTTGACCGCCCATCCGACGGAGGCCATGCGGCGGAGCGTCAGGCGCAAGCACGTCAGGATCGGAGAGATGCTCGAGGCTATGGAGTCGCCCGATCTCACGTGGAAGGAGCAAAGGCGTCTGGAGGAGGATCTGGCTGAGGAGATCACCGTTCTGTGGCAGACCGAAGAGCTCAGAGTCCGTCGTCCAGAAGTAAACCAGGAGATTGAGCGAACACTGCTGTTCTTCGAGAACCCTTTGATCTCCGCAACGCTCGAAGCGTACAGGGAGTTCGAGGACGAGTTATCACGCCAGTTTTTGGAGGATGCTCCGAGGCTGGGTCGTGTCCTCGAATACGGCTCTTGGGTCGGCGGGGATCAGGACGGCAATCCTTTCGTCGAGCCTGAGATGATAACCACCGCGCTCGGGCTTCACCGCGAGCTCATAATCGAGCGCCACCTCGCCTCCGTAGTGTGGCTGGCGGACCACATGAGCCAGTCGGCGGGTATGATCCCAGTCTCTGAAGAATTGCGACGCTCGATCGGGAGGGACGAAGGGCTAATGCCCGGCCTCGTCGGGCGGTACAGGGGGGTCGACCCGAACGAGGTCTATCGGCGCAAGCTCCTGTTCATGTCAGAGCGCTTGAGGCTAGCGCTCTGGCAACCAGGCGCCCCTGCCGCTTATTCTGGTGTGACCGAGTTCCTCGACGATCTGTTTACGATCCGCGATAGCCTCCTGCAAAATGGCGGAGTGCGCGTCGCGGAGGGGGGCCTCAGGAACCTAATCCGACAGGCCGAAGTCTTCGGCTTCCACCTGGCGAAGCTGGATGTCCGCCAAGAGAGCTCCACGGTAGTCAGGGCCGTCGCCGATCTGCTCTCGGCCGACACGGGTGAAGACCTCCTGGCCATGGACGAAGCCGCGCGGGCCGCGCTGCTCAGAAGGCTCCTCGCAGACCCTGGCCTCTCGCTTCCCGAACCCGAAGACGTCTCGGAAGAGACACACAGAGTTCTCGAGACCTTCGGGCGCATCCGGCGCGCGAAGGAGGAACACCATGGCACGCCAGTCGAGACGTTCATCCTCAGCATGGCACGCAACGCGAGCGACGTCCTGAGCGTACAGCTACTCGCCCGCCGGGCGGGACTGCTCGAGGTCGACAAGGGCGGCGGGTGCACCGCCAATTATCTCAGGGTGACGCCCCTCTTCGAGACTGTGGACGACCTCGGGCGGGCTCCCGAAGTACTCGGACACTTGCTAGAGGACCCCTTCTACCGCTCCTCCCTCACCCAGAGCAACGACCTGCAGGAGGTAATGCTCGGCTACAGCGACTCGGGTAAGGACGCCGGTTACGTCACGAGCAACTGGACCCTGTACAAGGCGCAAGGCCTTCTCTCCTCGGTCGCGCGCAAGTACGGTGTGAACCTCAGGCTCTTCCACGGGCGGGGAGGCAGCGCAGGACGAGGAGGAGGGCCCAGCTACCAGGCGATCATGGCCCAGCCCCCTCATACGCTGCAGGGCAGGATCCGGATCACCGAGCAGGGAGAGGTGATCTCTTTCAAGTACAGCATGCGCGGCCTGGCTCGCCGCAACCTCGACACGGTGCTCGCCGCCGTCCTGGAGGCGAGTGCCGACGAGACCCCCGACGAGCCAGAGCCCCTGTGGGTCGAGGTAATGGCAGGACTCTCAGCGAAAGCGCGCGAAGCCTACCGCAACCTCGTCTACGGGGACCAAGACTTCCTGACTTTCTTCTCCGAGGCATCTCCTATTGGGGAGCTCTCCCTGCTCAATATGGGTAGCCGTCCGGTGCGGCGGGTGCAGAACCCCGCGGTCGACAACCTCAGGGCCATACCCTGGGTGTTCGCCTGGACCCAGAACCGCTTTCTACTCCCGTCCTGGTACGGCGCAGGGACCGCCCTGGGTGGCTACGCCTCCACAGAGCAGGGACTGGTGGTCCTGCGCGAGATGTACTTAGGCTGGCCCTTCTTCCGTACCCTCGTTGACTTTATGCAGATGACCTTGGCAAAGAGCGACATGCGTATAGCCGAGCACTACACATCGCTGGTCTCGGACCCCGACATCCGCAGTCGTCTGTGGACCAGGATCTCCGAGGAACACGCCGACTGCGTGCGGGCTATACTCCTCATCACGGAGAACGAGAACCTCCTCGACGACAGTCCCGTCCTACAGAGATCCATACGTCTTCGCAACCCGTATGTAGACCCGCTCTCCTACGTTCAGGTCGCGCTCCTGCGTCGGCTCCGCGCACTCCCGGAAAGCTCCCAGGAGCGCGAAGGTGTCTTGAATACCTTACTGCTCTCTATCTCAGGTGTTTCCTCCGGGATGCTGAATACAGGTTGAGTTGCTCCGCAGCCCCGTGGGGTGTCTCTCAACTGTTACCGGTTCCGCTAGTATACTTACTGTCATGAGGAGAAAAGGAGTTCTCGGAAGTCCTGTTAAGTTGCGCCAAGTCCCCAATCTGCTATTGTTCCGCCTGTGACATAGGCGATCGGCCAACCATCGTGGGCTAGAGGCCTTGAACCAGTGTCAGTTGATGAGATCTAAAGAGAAAGCGAGCAGGACAAGCTCCAAGTAGATTAGGGGAGGAAGTCGAATGAATCGGCTATACATCTTGCTCACGGTGATGGTAGTTATGGTCGGAGTGCTCTTCACCGGGCAGGAAGCCCTGGCTGAGGTCCTCATCGGCACCGACAGCGAGGATACGCTCGTGGGGACCGAAGGGGCCGACCGCCTCGACGGTCGCGCCGGGGACGACCGCCTCGACGGTCTCGGCGGCGACGACACGATCGAAGGTGGCGACGGCAACGACGAAATCTTCCCCGGCGAGGGCGACGACGACGTATTCGCCGGTGCCGGCGACGACCTTATCTTCGCCCGCGACACCAACGGGGTGGATTTCATAGATTGTGGGGATGGCTTCGACGAGGTCGAGACCATACACCGCGACGACAAGACCAAGAGAAACTGCGAGAGAGCCCTCGGCCCTAGCGCAGGTACGATAACGGGGACGACGGGCACCACAGGCACCACCACAGGCACCACCACAGGCACGACAACGGGAACGACGGGCACCACAGGCACTGCCTGCCAAAATCCTCAAGAGGTGCTAACCGTCGGGCCTACGACCGAAAACACCAGGACTCCCTTTACGACTACCGGTAACGTCTTTCGCGTATCTTATGATGTTAATTTCAACGATCGCCGGGCATTTAATTCCGCAGATATAGACATCATCGAAGATCGTTTCGGGCTAGTGGACTTCGTAAACCTCAGTGAGGACGCAAATAACAGCTTCATTGTGACCGAAGGCGCTGGCACATATGACCTCGTGGTACGAATCGATCCTCCAAACGGGGCGACCTACACGGTGACTGTCGAGGACTGTCGCGGTACGACAACGGGAACGACGGATACTACGGAAACCACCGGCGCCACTACCGCCACTACGGGTGCGACAACAGGGAGGACTACCGGAGCTAGCACCGGAGAAGCGAGCACTACTGGAGCAGCCACCACAGGCGGCGATAGCACCTCGCGCAGGGACGGCGTCATTCGCGACACGATCCCCCAGGGCCAGCAACTACCCAACACAGGCGGCCCCACCGGGCTCGTTCCAGCGGCGGCTCTGCTGGCGTTGCTCATCAACGGGGCGGCCATAGGGTTGTTGTTCGTGCTCCGACGGTAGCACTCTTCACTTTGGAGGGAAAGAGGTCTATTCTGAACAGATTACCGCGCTTCTGTCCTTATCCTAGCTCGGTCGTCTATCGGATAATTCGCCTCGAAGAGTTGGAGAATGTGCTCGGCACAGTCGGTGGTCCAGAGAATCACATGCCTTGCTTGGTGCCGATAGGTCAACGCCTTTCGGATTCATGCCGGTCTCCGCAGGACTCGCACTTACGCGAAGATCTCACCCCGGGGCAGAAAGAGGCGCCTGTATGTCGCGAGGGCGAATCTGTCGGTCATCCCCGCCACGAAGTCTATGGTCTCAGTAAGTGGGTCGGGATCGCTGCCCACCCGCTCTTCCGGGTGCTCCAGATAGTATACGAAGAGGTCCGTAACGACGCGGGCTGCTTTCTGGTTCTCCCTCGAGCCCAGTTTGTTGTTGTACACGTGCCGGAAGAGCCACGCCCTGAGCTCCATGAGCGCCCCGTATACCGGGTCCGATAAGGATATCTCACCTTTCATTTCAGAGTTAGAGATCATATCCCTTACCAGGGTATTGATCCTGGCGCTCATCTGCACTCCTAGAACAGAGATAGGGCTCGGCGGGAGGTCATGGCTAGAGATGATCCCAGCCCGCAAGGCGTCGTCCACGTCGTGATTGACGTAGGCGATCCTGTCAGCGACGCGTACGATCTCACCTTCCCTGGTACGTGGATAGCCCTTTCCTGTATGGTTACGAATCCCATCTCTGACCTCGAATGTAAGGTTTAGTCCGTCTCCTTGGTTCTCGAGATGGTCGACTACGCGCAGGGAGTGTTCGTTGTGGCGGAAGGTGCGTCCGTGAGCTTCGAGGACGCGGGAGAGGGCTTCTTCTCCAGTATGGCCGAAGGGGGTGTGGCCGAGATCGTGGCCGAGGGAGATCGCCTCCGTCAAGTCTTCGTTGAGGCCGAGAGCTCGGGCTATGGTACGGGATATCTGCATCATCTCCAGGGTGTGCGTGAGGCGTGTCCTGAAGTGATCGCCATCAGGGGAGATGAAAACCTGAGTCTTATGCATGAGCCTGCGGAAGGCCTTGGCGTGAATGATGCGGTCCCTGTCGCGCTGGAAGTCGTTGCGGACACCGTCGGGAGGCTCGGGCCTGGGGCGGCCTACGCTGTGCTCTACGGCCCATACAGAAGGGTCGTGGCAAAGGCCGACACTGGGTCCTTGGAATCTCACGCCGGGCGTCCGGAGCCGGCTAGTCGGGGACCGATCAGCGTATTCCCCGGAGCGTGGGCGAGGACGTGGGAGCGCACTACCCTGAGGACGCTCTGTTTAGGTCCAGTTTGTACTGGCGCTTGACGGATGGGCTGTTCTACCAGGGTCCTCAGGCTCACCAGCGTACCCGGGGCAAGCGGGAACGCGACACCGGTCGCAGGGCGGCACTCCTGGCACAGGACTCCCCCGTGGTCTGGGGCAAAATGCAGCGGCTCCGAAGCCGCGTCGAGGTCCATCCCACAGGCCAGGCAGACATCGAGTTGCAGACCGTAGCCGGCGAGGATGGAGAGCTTTATGCCGAGGGCCGCCTCGATGTTCTCGAACCCAGAATCGCACGTTTCCAGCGTGTCTAGGGCGTTGTAGAGCAGGTTGAAGACCCTGCGGTCCGCCTCGTCGCCACCCGAGATGGCGCGCACGCTCCCGACCATACCTGCGGCGGCCTCGAAGCGGGCGAGATCCTCCCTGACACCGTGGAAGCTGCGCAGCGTCTCCGCCTGGGTCACGGTGTCGAGCGTCCCGCCGTGGTAGGCGACGAAGTCGACGCAGGAGAGTGGTTCGAGGCGGGCTCCGAAGCGGGATTTTGTACGCCTGATACCCTTCGCGATTGCCGAGATCAGCCCAGCGTCCCTGGTGTAGATGTCCAAAATCCTGTCCGCCTCCGAGTAGCGGATCGAACGTAGCACGATCCCCTTACTCTTGTAGACCGCCATCCTCGGCCTCCTCCATCACGGCGACGCTAGCGCTCATGCCGAGCCGCGAAGCACCTGCGTTGAGTATGTCGAGGGCGTCCCTGAGGGTGCTGATGCCGCCTGACGCCTTTACTGCAAGGCCCTCGGGAGCCTCTTCCCTGAGCAGGGCCACGTCCTCAGGTGTTGCCCCGACAGGAGCGAAGCCCGTCGAGGTCTTCACGAAATCCGCGCCGCTCGCGGCCACGATCTGGGTCGCCAGCCGCTTCATCTTGTCCGAGAGGTACGCGGTCTCGAGAATGACCTTGACGACCACGTCGTTCAGCCCATTGTTGATAGCTACCGCGCTTACCTCCTGGGTGAGGCTTGCGAGCTCGTCAGCGACGTAGCCGAACTCTCCGGAGAGGAACTTCGAGATGTTCATGACTACATCGAGCTCCGAAGCACCCCTGGTAACCGCCTCGCGGACGGCCGCAATCTTCACCGCAGTGGGCTCGTACCCGAATGGGAACGAGATCACCGTCGCCACCTTTACGTCGGCACCACGCAACTCCCTGGCGGCAAGAGGGACGTATGAAGGCGGGATGCACACCGCGGCGAAATGAAAGTGGGAAGCCTGCTCGCAGAGGCGTACGATCCCCTGCTCTGTGGCCTCGGGCTTCAAGAGAGTATGGTCCACCGTCTTCGCGAACTCGCGTACTCTCATCGCCAAAACTCTACGCTCCTCTCTCGACACAATAGACCAGGGTGATTATAAACCCAACCGCTCCAGAAACTGCCTGTCGTTTCTCCATCCCTGGCTAACCTTTACATTCAGGTCGAGGTAAATACGGGTGCCGAGGAGACGCTCGACATCTCGGCGGGCCTCGGTGCCGATCTTCTTAATGGTCCTGCCGCCTTTGCCCAGTACTATCATACGCTGAGTAGCACGTTCGACGTGGATGACGGCGTAGACAACCGTCACGTTCTCTTTGATCTCTACGTCTTCGATCTCGACGGCAACGGCATGCGGCACCTCTTCCCTCAGCACGTTCAGCGCCTTCTCCCGCACGTACTCGGCGAGGACCAGAGACTCAGGGTAGTCCGTCACTGTTCCCTCCGGGAAATAGCGGGGACCGTGTGGCAGGAGATCGACAACGGAATCCATCAGTGGTTCTACGTTGGTGCCTTCGGCCGCGCTGATCTGGAACACCTCGTTCCAAACCCCGAGCTCCGAGACCGCCTCTACTATGGGCAAGGCACTTTCACGGGTACGCAAGAGGTCGGTCTTGTTGATCGAGACGATGGCCGGGGTACCCGAGCTGGCGACGAGGCGGGCGACGTAACGGTCGCCGCTCCCAAGTCCTTCCGATGCCTGCAGCGCATCGAAGAGCAACAGGATTACATCCGACTCAGAGAGACTGTCCACGACATGTTCCTGCATCCTGGCTCGCAGGGTGTCGCGGGGCTTCTGGGAGCCCGGGGTATCCACGAAGATTGCCTGGTA
>DASTKM010000213.1:0-10329 GCA_035715885.1 Rubrobacter sp. | reverse complement strand
AGTTGCGCTGCCGCATCGTCGCAGGGAGCGCCAACAACGTGCTCGCCGAGTCGGGCCACGGCGAGGACCTCTCCGAACGCGGCATACTCTACGCCCCTGACTACGTCATAAACGCCGGCGGCCTTATCAATGTTGCCGACGAGCTGGAGGGCTACAACGAACGCCGCGCGACCGCGCGCGTCATGCGGATAGAGGACCGGATCCGCCGCATCATCGCCATCTCCAAACGCGACGGCGTCCCAACCAACGTCGCCGCAGACACCATGGCGCTGGAGAGGATAGCCGCCATAAGCTCGATGGAGCGTCTCCATACAGGACACCCCTACGGGCAGTTAAGCCGCCGCAGGGAGACCATATAGGGCGTGCTAGCACGCCCTATATGGTCTCCGCATTTCAGCATTTCAGCACGCTTCGGCCTGCGGCCTCAGCTTGTCAGCATGTTAGCTTTTCCCGCTTCGGCCTCGCAGCGCACGAGGAACTACTATTTGCGGTGGTCATCTTCGACGCTCGTGCAGAGGCTATGGGACGACTTGCTGAAGTGCTGACAAGGTAGCGCAGCCGCCGTGCTGAAA
Organism: Rubrobacter sp.; assembly: GCA_035715885.1. Classification (GTDB taxonomy): domain Bacteria; phylum Actinomycetota; class Rubrobacteria; order Rubrobacterales; family Rubrobacteraceae; genus Rubrobacter_D. The sequence goes on along the minus strand of DASTKM010000213.1, from coordinate 9,757 downwards.
TGCTGACAAGCGCCCGACAGGGCGCGTGCTGAAACGCTCTAAACCATCCACGCGATGACTATCCAGACGATGACCAGCACAAGCACCAGCCAGTCGGAAGATTTCGCGCGCATCTGGCGGAGCTTTGTGCGGTAGCGGCCGCCGCGGTAACTGCGGGTGTTCATGGCGATGGTGAGGGTGTCGGCGCGGGCGAAGCCACTGATGAAAATGGGGACGAGTAGGCGTCCGAGGCGGCGCGCCCGGGTTAGTGTGCCGCCCTCGTCGAAGGGGACGCCGCGGGCCGTCTGGGCGCGGGCGAGACGCTCCATCTCCTCGATAAAGATCGGCACGAACTTAATCGCGATCACGAAGACGAGCACCAGCTCGTTGACAGGTACCCTGAGCCGTTGTAACGGGCCGAAGATGAGTTCCAACCCGTTCGTCAGGTCTACGAGCGAGGTCGTGAGCATAAGCATGGTCGTGACGTAGTACAAGAGGATGACGCGAAGCGCGATGATGCCCGCAGTGTAGAGACCCTCGGTCGAGACCGAGAGAATCCCCCACCGCCACAGGTAGCTCGATTCAGGCACGTCTCCAGGGTAGAAGAGTACCTGGAAGGCGAGAATGAAGACTAGGAACGCAATGAAGATTCGCGAGCCCCGCAGAATGTACCCGAGGGGTATCTTGGAGACTACGCCAATGACGACGAGCAGTGGCAACACGACGGCGAAGCCGAGGAAGCTGTCTATGAGGAACGAGGCGACGATGAGCACGGACGTCGCGGCGATCTTGACGCGGGCGTCCATGCGATGAACGAAAGAGTCCGTCTCGACGAACTGCCCGAAGATGACGTTACGCTGCAGCTCGAGCACTACGCAGATCCCAGTCTCTCGAGCAGCGCAGATTCGAGCTCGTCCTCGGTCAGCAGGTCGGTCGGGAAGTCAGGGAAGAGCTTCTGCATCTCGCGGGCGCCGACGACTGGCTCGGGTAGGGTTATGTCCAGCTCTGCGAGCCTATCGGCCTGGCTCAATACCTCGCGCACGGGTCCGTCCATGACGACCGTGCCCCTCTCCAGGACGATAAAGCGCTCGCATAGCAGGCTGGCGTCGGTGAGGCTTGCAGAGCAGACGATCAGGGTCAGCTCGCGGTCACGCTGCAGCTTGATGAGAAGTTCCAGAAGCTCCTTGCGGCCGCGCGGGTCAAGCCCTGCCATCGGCTCGTCGAGGACCAACACGGGCGTGTGCATGGCGAGCACCCCGGCTATGGCGACCCGCCTGCGCTGGCCGCCGGAGAGCGCGTGGACGTAACGTAAGCGGTAATCCGCATAAGGAAGCCCCAGTGTATTCAGGCTCTCCTCGACGCGCTCGCGGGTCTCGCTGGCGGAGAGGCCTACGGCGGTCGGTCCGAAGGCGACATCCGCGCCGACAACGTCTTCTATGATCTGTGACTCCGGCTGCTGGAACACGATCCCGATCTCGCGCCGCAGCCTGCCTCTGTTGTAGCCGGGAGCGACCACGTCCTCGCCTCTGTAGAAGACCTGCCCAGGCGTTAGGCGCAGCAGGTGCGCGAAAGAGTCAACGACGGTGGACTTGCCCGATTGGGTGGCGCCGACTATCCCGACGCGCTCGCCGGGTTGGATCCGGAAGGATACGTCCCTTACCGCCTCGTTCGCCTTCGGGGTGTCTTCCAGGTAGGTGTGGGCAAAGCCCTTCAACTCCAGGATGGGGGGCGTTCCGTGGGGCTGCATCAGCCTGAAGGCGAAGTATCCACGGCGGCAGAGAGGGAGGCGCGCAGGTCGGCCGTGTTCAGGATATCTTCTTCGATCGGGATGCCGCGGGCGCGCAGGCGGTGGGCGAGGCTCGCGGCTAGCGGCACGTCAAGGCCGACCTCCCGCAGTCTCTCGACGTCCCGGAAGACCTTGGCGGGGGGGCCGTCAATGATCACACGCCCAGCGTCCATGACCACGACCCTCTCGAAGAGGACGGCCTCGTACATGGAGTGGGTGACGTGCAGAACGCCCATGTTCTCGCGGAGGCCCAGGTCTCTTACGGTAGAGATCAGGCGCATCGCGACAGGCACAGGCAGAAGCGAGGTCGGTTCGTCCAGGATCAGGAATAGGGGCCGCATCGCCAGGGCGCCCGCTATGGCCACCCTCTGCTTCTGCCCCGGTGAGAGGTCCTCGATCAGGCGACCGCCGATCTCCTCGAGGCCGAGCATACGCACAGATGAGTGCACCCTTTCCTCGATCTCCTCCCGTGCCAACCCCAGGTTCTCCGGTCCGAAAGCCACGTCATCTATTACACGGTTCATTATTAGCTGGTCGTCGGGGTCCTGGAAGGCGACGGATACCTTGCGCCGCACGTCCCACCGGTGCTCCTTATCCACGGGTACGCCGTCTATACGGATATTCCCCTCCGTCGGGTAGAGGACGGCGGTAAGCAACTTGACGAGCGTGCTCTTCCCCGAGCCGTTTTGGCCGATGATCGCGACGAACTGCCCCGATTCTATCTCCAGGTCGAGGTTCAGAAGCGCGGGAACCGCATCGGTCTCGCCACCACGATAGGTGAAAGAGACGTTGTCTAGCTCGATCATCGCGCTCGCGCCGCGCCTTGATTAATAGCGGCGTTCTTCGTCCGACTCGTTCTCCGGGGCGGTCGTCTTGCCACTGCGGAAGAGCATAACACCCCTGACGATGACGACCGTGACGACCGCGGCCAGCACGGCCTCGGCTATGGCTTGCGGCAGGATGGCCGGAATTATGGCAACGGGCAGCAATCCGAAGAGTATGGCGAGACCGACCACCCCTACCGTATTGGCGAAGGACCCCAACAATCCGGCCACGACCGCGGCGAGGTCCACGCTCCAGCGCCGCAGCCCCACGAAGACGGCCCACGCCACCACCCCGATGAGCAGGCGCGGCACAATGGCGACAACGGGGTTGAGGAATACCGGGTTGTCCGCCTGTAGAAAGGAGAATATCCCGAAGATCGCACCGGCCAAAAGCCCAACGATGGGTCCTTCCAGCGCCCCACCGACGATCGCCGGTATGTGCATTATCGTAGCGTTACCTATGAGCGGTATCGGTACCGGTATAAAGCCCAGGCGCGTGAACCCGAGAAACAGCGCGATGCCGCCTATTATGCCGGCCACAACTATCTGCCTGGTGTCGAAACGGAATATGGAGCCCCGCCCTTCGCTCCCCGAACCCATCGCCATGACCTTCTCCTTCTGCTATTTACTATCAGGTCAGCACTACTATATACGGACCGCGGTATCTGCGCGCAGCTGTGTCACACGTAATCCGGTGGATCGCCTCTGGTTGGAGGTGCGGAGATCCTCTGGTGAAGTGGATTCCCGCCTGCGCGGGACTGAAGGATGGTGATGCCGGGGCAAGGGAGTAAGACTTGCGCTCGCGCAGGAGATTGTACCCCGCGGAAGTGATCATGCGGATACCGTATCAACACTTAGAGTGGCGGCGTGAAGCGTCCGTCTGCGGCGGTCCAGCCACCGTCGACCAGCATGAAGGCGCCCGTGACGTAGGAGCTGGCTTCTGAGGCGAGGTAGAGGACCATCCCGACCATCTCGTGCGGCATGGCCCAGCGGCCGAGGATGCTCTTGGCTGCGTAGGAATCGTACCAGTCAGGGGAGTCTTTGATCTGGGCCGTCAAAGGCGTCTCGACTATGCCTGGAGCGATGGCGTTGACCCTCACACCGCGGGGTCCTACTTCGGATGCAAGGGCCCTGAGCATCTGCACCGTCCCTGCCTTCGTCGCCGCGTAGATCCCCTGTCCCGGTTCGACGACCTGTCCCCTGATGCTCGAGAAGGCTATGATGCTGCCTGAGCCGCGCTCGACCATGCCGCGGCCGAAGTCCCTGATCAGGCGGAAAGTACCCTTCAAGTTGAGCTCGACGATCTGGTCGAACTCATCGTCCGTTATCTCGAGCACAGGCTTCCTGACGTTGATGGACGGCGTGCTCACCAGGACATCAGGAATTCCCACAGACTCGACGGCCATCCTTACGCTGTCCGGGTCCGTAATGTCAAGCTCGATAGCATCGGCCTTTCCTCCCTCCGACGTTATCTCGCTGGCAGTGTCGTCCGCAGCCTCCTTACTCACGTCGGCGCACACGACGCGCGCGCCGAAGGCCGCGAGTCCTTGTGCGCTGGCCTCGCCGATGCCGCTGCCGGCCCCGACCACGAGGGCGGTCTTGCCAGAAAGGTCGAACATCGAGCGGTAATCAAACATGGGATTCCTCTCCGTAGGCGTAGTACATTGCCGTAGCGGCGTAGAGCTTGCAGGTGGTGAGGAGTTCCCCTTCATCGACCCACTCGTCTTTGTGGTGTGGGATCTCACGGTCCCCGGCTCCCGTCGTGACGATAGGGATGCCGGCCCAAGCATGCAGGAAAGTGCCGTCTGTCGCGCCAGGGACCCCATTGTAAATCGGCTCCTCGCCGGTCAGATGATCGTAGGCCCTTGCCATCGCCCTGACGAGAGGCTCGTCTTTCAGGGTCTCGGTTGGCGGGCGCTCTTCGATAACCTCCAGCGTCGCGTCGAAGTCGGGGTCTTCTGAGGCCAACCTCGCGATGATCTCTTCCAGTCGCTCTACGAGATCTCTCTGAGACTGCGCCGGCACCGTACGGATGTCCAGGGCGACGTAGGCGCTCGCCGGGATGACGTTGATCTGGGGCTCACCGAGGCTTGGGCCCATCAAAATGGTCGGCGTAAGGCTCGGATACCCGAGGAACGAATCTTCGGCGTGGCGCTCGATCTCCTCTCTCTCCAGTTCCTCGACCGCGACGACGAACCTCGCGGCCCTCGTAACCGGGTTGACGCCGCTCTGAGGCATTGCCCCGTGCGCCATTGTTCCACGCAGAGTAACCTCCACCCTGAGCGCGCCTTTCTGCTTTATGCAGAGCTGGTTTTCCTCGGGCTCGCAGATAACAGCGGCGTCCACCCCATCGGCGTGGCCTCCCTCGATGAACGCTTTGATCCCGGCCATCATCCCCTCCTCGTCCACAGGATGACAGAGTATCAGGCTGCCAGGGTAAGTGACACCGGAGTCCCTTACTGCACGCACGGCCAGCGCGGCCGCCGCCAGGTTCCCCTTGGTGTCGCACGCCCCACGCCCGTAGATACGGCCTCCATCTCTCTTGGCCCCGAAAGGCGGGTGGTCCCAGTCCTCCGCGCTGCCCTCCGTCACCACGTCCGTGTGCGCCTCGAAGAGCAGGGTCTTCCCAGGACGGTCGCCTTCCCACACCGCCCACACGTTCGGACGGCCCGGCGTGACTTCTTCGGTCCTCACCGAGAAGCCGGCCTGTTCCAGGTAATCAGCCACGAACCGGGCGACGCGCGTCTCGTCGCCATTCTCTTCTTCCGGACGGTAGACGCTCGGGATACGGACGAGTTCACGCGCCAGGCGAACGAGTTCCTCGCGGTCGATCCTATTCAGTACGTCTTCGATCACACGTTGGAACTTGATGTTTACGTCCATTTCGGCGCCCCGCCCGTCGGCACCGATCCATCATCACCTTCGATGCACCACGACAACCCCATACACTCCTGTTCTCCTGCTGCAAGGAGATCTGTCAGCCGATGTCGCTCTCTGGCCCGTAAGCCTCGAGGCGGCTCTTGACAGAGTTCAGGAATTTCAGCGCGGCGCCGCCGTCGAGGACGCGGTGGTCGAAGGAGACCTCCACGTTCATCATGCTGCGTACGGCGATGGCGTCGTCTATCACGACGGGACGTTTGACGATGGCTTCCGCGGATAGTATCGCCGCCTGCGGGTGATTGATTATGGGCGTCGAGACCACACTACCGAGGGCGCCGGGGTTGTTGACGGTGAAGGTGCCGCCCGAGATGTCTTCGGTACCGAGCTGGCGGTCGCGGGCGCGCCGCACGAGGTCGTCGATCTTGCGGGCGAGCCCGACGAGGTTCAACTCGTCAGCGTCGGTGATGACGGGCACGATGAGGGCGTCTTCGAGGTCGACAGCTACGCCGACGTTTATGCGCTTTCTGAGGATTATGCGGTCCTCGTCCCAGACCGAGTTGAGAACAGGATGCTCCCTGAGGCTCTCGACGACTGTCCTTACGATGAACGGCAGGTAGGTTAAGTTTATACCTTCGCGCTCGGCGAAGGCGGCCTTCTCCCGCTCGCGCAGCGCGGCGAGCCCGCTCACGTCCACCTCGACCATGGTCCAGGCGTGCGGTGCCTCGCGCTTGCTCGCTGACATGCGGTTGGCTATGGCCCTCCTGATGCCACTCAGGTCCTCGACGCGGTCGCCCTCGTAGACGGGCACGCGCTCGATCTCCGGCTCGGGTTCCGCGAAGACTTCCCGCTCTTCCTGTAGTCCAGGCGGCGCGTACTGCTCCTCCTGTTCTTCTATGTAGCCTTCGATGTCTTTCCTGGTTACGCGTCCTCCCGTGCCCGTGCCTGGGATCTCCGCTATCTCCACGCCGTGCTCCTCGGCGATCCGCCGGACGACCGGTGAGGAGCGGGTGAGGCGCAGTGTCTCGGCGTCCTCTATCTCGCCGCGCCCTTTGCCATCGCTGTCTGCGCGGGCGATGGCTCGCTGTCTCTCGGTATCCTGTGCTGCAGGCTGGGCTTCCGTGCCCGAGGCCGGGAACTCTTCCGTGGGAGAGTCCGCAGCGACGTTCTCCTGTGGCGGGGCTTCAGCGGCGGGGGAATCACCGTCGTCGGCGACGAGTGCGATCTCGGTCCCCACGTCGACCGTCGAGCCTTCGGAGACCAGGAACTTCTGGATCGTGCCTGCCACGGGCGAGGGTAACTCGGCGTTGACCTTGTCCGTGTCCACCTCGGCGAGGGGCTCATCTATCTCCACCTCGTCGCCTTCTGACTTGAGCCAGCGGGTTATTGTGCCCTCTGTCACGCTCTCACCGAGTTGCGGCATCGTTACCGGTTTAGCCACGGCCCCTCCTCTAGTAGCGCACCAGCTCGAGCATGGCTTCTTCTATCTTCTCCGCCGATGGCACGAAGCGGTCCATCATGGGGCGGGCGAAAGCCGCCGCGGGCACGTCGGGCGCCCCGAGGCGCATCACGGGCCCATCGAGCCACTCGAACGCCTCGCGCGCCACGATGGCCGCTATCTCTCCCGAAACCGATCCCGTCAGGTTAGCCTCGGAGATCACCAGTACCTTGCCGGTCTTCTTCGCCGAGTCCAGGATCTTCTCCCTGTCCAGCGGATAAAGTGTTCTAGGCTCTACGACCTCTGTCTCTATACCGTGCTCTTCGGAGAGCTTCTCGGCTACTTCCAGGGCCATGTAGAGCATGAGTCCGTAGGCGACGACCGTGATCTCCGTGCCCTGGCGGTGGACGCGGGCCTCGCCGAGGGGGACCTGGTGATCTTCGTCGGGAACCTCCTCTTTTATGAGGCGGTAGGTACGTTTGTGTTCGAGGAAGAGGACGGGGTTGGGATCTCGAATGGCGCTCTTGATCATGGCCTTGGCATCGGCGGGGAACGTCGGCGCGACCACCTTGAGGCCTGGTGTATTGCAGAACCAGGCTTCGATGCTCTGGGAGTGGTAGAGGGCGCCGCCGGGCACGACACCGTAGGGAGCCCGGATGGTTAGGGGGCAATTCCAGTCACCGTTCGAGCGGTAGTGGAACTTGGCCGCCTCGTTGACGATCTGGTCGAACGCCGGCGGGATAAAATCCGCGAACTGTATCTCGGCCACGGGGCGCATCCCGTTAACCGACAGGCCTATGGCCGAGCCCACGATCAGGCTCTCAGCCAGCGGCGTGTCCATCACCCTCGCAGTACCGAACTCCTCCTGTAACCCTTGCGTAACCCTGAAAACACCGCCGGCCCTGCCTACATCCTCGCCGAGCACCATTACCGACTCGTCCGAGCGCATCTCCTCGGCGAGCCCCTCGTGGATGGCCTGTAGCAAATTCTTCGTCGCCATAGGTACCTTTAAGCCTCCGCGTAAACGCCGGAGAGTACGTCTTCGGGATCGGCGAACGGGGCGTCCTCGGCGTATTTGCTCGCCTCTGCGACCTCAGCCTTTATACGCTCCGAGATCTCATCCCTCCCCGACTCGTCCAGGACGTCGTTCTCCATCAGGTACTTCTCGAAGCGAACGATGGGGTCTTTCTGGCGCCACTCCTCTATCTCCTCGCGCTCGCGGTATCTACGGTCGTCGTCGTCTGAAGAGTGGGCTGTCATGCGGTAGGTCTTCGCTTCGATGAGCGTCGGACCCTCGCCAGCGCGGGCTCGATGGAAAGCCTCTCTTGCCACCTCGTAGACGGCAAGCACATCGTTACCATCTACCTCATGGCCGGGGAAGCCGTAGCCCTCGGCCCGCTTCGCGATCGAGCCTGCGACCTGGAACTCGGCGTGTACGGAGATGGCGTAGACGTTGTTCTCGACGAGGAAGACCAAGGGCAGGTCGTGGATACCGGCAAAGTTCATCGCCTCGTGCCAGTCTCCGCCGCTAGTCGACGCCTCGCCGCCGCACACCAACACTACGCCGTCCTCGCCGCGAATCTTGTACGCGAGGGCCGTGCCTGCGGCCTGCGGGTATTGGATCCCGACCGGGGCAGAAGATGTCACGATGTGCAGTTTGCGGCTGCTGTAGTGGCCGGGCATCTGGCGTCCGCCGCTATTCGGGTCTTCCTTCTTGCCCAGGAGGCTAAGGAACTGGTCGCGGGGCGTCTGTCCGAGGAGTAGGGTCATCCCCGAGTCGCGGTAGTAGGGGTACAGGAAATCGTTGCCGGGACGCAGGTTATAGGCGGCGCCTACCTGGGCGGCCTCCTGACCCTGGCAGGAGATAACGAACGCAGCCTTGCCCTGGCGATTGAGGGTCCAGGACCTCTCATCTACCCGCCGCGCGAGAAGCATGTAGTAGTGCATCCTGCGCAGGTCGTCCGCGTCCAGCCCCAGCGCCTCGTGGCCAGCACTGGTCTCTCGGATAGCCATAGACCTCCTCCTCTGCTCAAAGGTCCCCACGCGAGGAGCGGAAATTACTCCTCCGTCACCCAAATTCTAGCAGACCGCAGACGTCCACTCTGTGCACGTTGGCCTATACCCGTGGGCTACGCTAAAACACTGGCGTCGTAGTGGAGAACGCCTACGTTGTAGTGCTTGCGGACCGGTGTCTCGGTCAGGAGATCCGAGAACTTCCTGATCTGCTGCTTGTAGAAACCGTTTGCCTCTCCTTCCTCCCTGTCCTCCTCGGTCTCCCAGAGCGAGATAGAGATCCCTACCCCAGTGTCGTCATCCGTCAGTAGCAGGGCGCCCTTGAATCCCTGCTGACGCCTTGCGGCCGGCAGTACGGAGTCCCTGTAGATGCGAACTACCTCCTTCGCCTCCGTGGGAAGGATCCGAAGATCCACCACCCTAGCTTCCATGACGCGACTCCTTCCAGAAGACCCCAACATCCTGACACGTGAGTATCAAATGGATTATATAGCAGCGATGCAGCATTTCAGCACGCTCAGGCCTTGCGGCGGGCTGAGAAGCTCTAGATCACCGGCGTCTCGCGGTAGTCGCCGAAAACGTCCTTGAGGGCGTCGGAGATCTCCTGCACGGTAGCGTAGGCCCTTACGGCCTCCAGGATGGGGTACATGGTGTTGCCTTCACCTCTGGCAACCTCCTTCAACTCTTCGAGGCACTGTTTGACCCTGTCGTCATCGCGGCGTTCTTTGAGGGCTTTGAGGCGTTCGACCTGACTTTCTGAGACCTCGGGGTCTATGCGGTGGAGCTCCATGTCCTGCTCGTCCTGGGGTTCGTAGATGTTGACGTTGACCATGAAGCGTT
>DASTKM010000212.1:0-2110 GCA_035715885.1 Rubrobacter sp. | reverse complement strand
GAACGTTCACGCCATGGAGCAATAGATTCTCATGTTGCTCGATTCCATCATCCTCACAACCGAGGATGCGGAGCTCGCGGCGATGTTTGAAGAGCACGAGGTGGAGACTCGCCGCCATGAGCGGCGACTCAACGAACGCCTCAGGGCGTTAGGTGGGCTAAGCCTGATCTCTATGGGCAAGGACCTCGGGGCGATACGGCGGCACAGATTAAAGGTATCTCCGATCTCTGGCGAACCGACAAGGTAGTAAGGAACGCCAGGGACGCCTTCGTCACCGAGCACATGGAGATCGTGGCCTACGAGGTGCTGGAGCGACTGGCCAAGCGGGTGGGCGATACTCAAACCGCCGAGGTAGCGCGTGAGATCCGCGCTGAGGAGGGGGCGATGGCCGAGAGGCTAGCCTCCAAGTGGGATAGCTTCTTGGATATGACGTTACGCAATGAGTAAACACGCGTTTAGAGAACCGTGCGTGCACAAGCCTTCGCGAATGGCGCAGCAGGTCCTTCAGGGATACAGCACCTTCCGTCGGAAGGCGATTGAGCGTGCCACAATGGCTGCGTGTGACGCTGCTCGCCGCTGTCCACCACTACCGCAGCGGCCCGCTGGAAGTGCTGGGTCCAGGCACGGTTAGTGTGCGGAGCAACCGAAACCCCACCCGAGCGGAGCTTCCCAAACTCCGAACTGTCGCGGATGATTCGTACGGGTCCCTCCGCAACCCCCATAGCGTCGCCTCGCAGCTCGCTTTCTTGTAGGACAGAGGTAAATGCGCTCGTGGATGCACCTGCGCTAGCGCCTTCCGTTTTCTCAGCCGATGTATTGCTCCAGCGCGCGGGCGAGCTTCCGAAAGGTTTCTTCGATCGTCGTCAGCTCTGGTGGAGCGGACGGCCGGGCGCCCAGCCTAGCGCAGTAAACCGCCAGCTCGAGGAGCCGCTCATGCATAAGCACCCAGGCGGCGTGGCGGTGCGGCAGCAGGTAGCTCGTGCGGTAGAACTCGAAATTCGGCCCCGCACTCTTGCCCGGATACGCTGCTCCCACCGGCAGGGTAGTGAGAAGTTGTCCCAAAGGCTTGATGAGGAGGGACATCGCGCCTACGGCGGTCCTGCTCAACGTCTGTAGTTCCTCTTCGGTCTCCTCAGTGTGGGCGAAGAAGCGGACCAGCATCTGCAGCATCACCTCGTAGGTGGCGTTGAAAAGGTCAGCCACCCCGGCCGTGGTGGGGTCGGTTATCAAGGTGGGGTTGGGCAGCTTCGCGTCGACCGGCGGCCTCACCCATGCCGCTGTCACCGGTCTCGCCGGCTCGAAGTCCGGATCCCGCCTCTTGAACTCGAGGTACTCCACCAGGACCCGGAGAAACATGCCGAAGTGGGCGTCGTCTCTGTCGCTCCGAGCCCCCTCGCCCTGCTCGACGATCGTCTCGATCGCCGCCTGTGCCGACGCGAGGTCGGTGACCGGGGCCAACTCGGGCCACCAGAAGTACCTCCAGGTGGCCTGGGCTTCGGGCGGTCCGATGAAGACTCTCTGCTCACCGTACTTCTCGACCAGGCGCCTGAAGCCTTGCTCGATCCCCCGATAGAGGTGGCCTACGGTGGCGAACTCCTGCTCGTGAGGCACAACGACGCCGCCAGGGATGAGGGGCGCTATCACCTCGCTCGCGAGCTCCAGCTCCGGCGCGTCGTGCTCCATGCCCTCGGGTCGCTCGTAGAAGACGAAGCTCCCCAGGGCCTGCTCGCTGAAAGGCATGAGAGCCAGCTCGAATCCCGGTGGATAAAATTTTGCCGGCTGCGGGAAGTTCGGCCGACTGAAGTGTGGGGCACCGCCTATGGCCGTGAGCAGGTTGCTCGCCGAGGCCAGGTGGAGCATCTCCTGGGCGGCGACCTCCGAGATCACCCGCTCCCACCGTCTGACCGCCCCGAGCTGCTCCTCGGTCAGCCCTTCGCCGGCGTCGGTTTTGAGACTGAAGGCGGCGAAAAGGTACGCGAGCATTACCATGTGCTCCAGCTCTGAGGCCTCGGAGAGCAGAAAGATGAGCTCTTCCCGGTTCTCGACAACGATCGGGGCGTCCGTCAACGGTCTCGTCCTTCCCTTACTTGGAATGTAGATCGTACTTTAT
>DASTKM010000211.1:0-13618 GCA_035715885.1 Rubrobacter sp. | reverse complement strand
GGCGTCGAGAAGCTGCGTGCCGGAAGGACGGTCGAAGCTTATGACGCCTCTGCCGTTGGCCCTGAGACCCTCGTCTCGGCCTGCAACTCCTTCTCCCTTTTCGGGGAGGGACCGTTCGTCGTCTTGAAGGACCTCGACGCCTGGAATGCGGCCCAGAAGGCGGTGATCGTCGACTACCTCGAGGACCCTTCGCCTGGATCTGACCTTATCCTGATCGGCAAGAAGCTCGGTGCCCGTGAGAGGCTGCTCTCTGCGGTCAAGAATGCAGGAGAGGTCCATACCTTCGATCAGCCTACTGGCAAGGCCCTCGTCAGATGGCTCGTCGGATATGCCAAGCAGATGGACCTGGATCTCCCCGAGGACGTTGCCGAAGACCTGGTAAATCGCTGCTCGGGCGACAAGATGCGTCTGCTGCAGGAGACGGAGAAGCTGGCGCTCTACGTCGGTGATGGCACAGCCACCTGCGATGACGTGGCCGCCCTGTGCCCACCGGACGTCCAGTCCAATATCTTCGCCTTCGTCGACTCCCTGGCCGCCGGACAACGAGATAGAGCACTAGCGTTGCTCGAGGACCTGATCGCCACCGGCGAGCCGGCGCTGCGCCTCACGTTCATGATCCGCCGCCAGTTCCAGCTCGTCGCCCGCGCCCGCGCCCTTCTGGACCGCGGCACTCCCCAAAAAGACCTCTCGAGCAGGCTCAAGGTCCCGCCATTCGTGGCGCGCAAGCTCGAGGAGCAGCGCCGCAAGCTCGATGAGGAGGACCTGGAACGCGCTCTGGCCCAGATCCAGAACCTGGAAGGCGGCCTCAAAGGAGGGAGCGATCTCTCCGACGAACTCCAGGTGGAGATGACCGTGCTAAGCCTGTCCGAGAAAGCCCTATGACCTCTCAGGAGATAGACAACATCAGCCTCGTCGAACTCGACGACGCGCCATTTCGAGAGTACAGAGACCATCTGGTGCGCGATTACGCGGCGGACAAAGTTCGCGCGGGCGCCTGGTCCGAGTCCGAAGCACAGATCAGAGCGGCCAAAGACGTAGACGGACTGCTGCCAGAAGGCCCCGCTACTCAGGGCCACTTCCTCTATTCGGTCAGGGAAGATGCTGCCGACGCCGAGGTTGGGACCGTATGGTTCGCGCTCAGGGACTCCGGCGTTGGAAGGTATGTCTGGATCTACGACATCATCATAAACGAGAGCTTCAGGCGCAGAGGCTACGCTTCCCGCACGCTGGAGCTCGTGGAGGCCAGGGCCCAAGAGCTCGGTGCCAAAAGCGTGGAGCTACACGTGTTCGGCCACAACCAAGGAGCGCAGGCTCTCTACGAGAAGGTGGGCTATAGCGTAACAAGCATCACCATGGCCAAGCAGGTAGGTGCCGCAGACGGCTAAATTCCTCGAAGCTCTCGATATGGAGTGATACGGAACCCGCAAGATGACTCTTCGCGGTGTACGAACCGGACGAGCGCAACTGCCTTGCTCCAAGCATAACCGTCATTCCCGCGTAAACGGGAATCCACTGCGCCAGAATTGGGCTACTGCAGCCCCATCGCCAGTACGCCCATGGCTTCGTCATAATGTTCAGCCCAGATCTCCTCCTGGCTACCCTCAGGCGCCCTACGCCAATCCTCGAGCCTCGAGGGACCGGCCTCATGTGAGAAGTGCACCCGGTGGAGCGCCTCCCAAAGGTGCGGGTGGTGCACCCTCATGCGCTCCAAAACGGTGTGCAACTCGTGGTCACCCTCAGGCTCTGAGAGCCGCTTCATAGCCTCCTCTTTGGCCGGGTGGTCACCTTCGCCCATGGTCTTCTCCCTTCTTTGACTATCGCATTTGAGTGTAGATAGGCCACAGGGCATCTCCATCACAGCGCCTAGTCCGCGAGGAACACACCGATCAGGATCGCCATGGCAGCGACCAGGAGCCCTATGGCCAGGTAAGCCAATCCCCTGGACCGCTCCGTGCTACCGCTTGCTGTCAGGGCCCCGAACGCGGCGAAGCCGAACCAGGCCACGGCGTTCAGCGTATCGCGATCGATGACCGCGGCAATAGCCCCGATCAGCCACAGCGCTGTGGCGATCCACATGAAAACCCTGAAGCGTTGAGTGCCTGTTCCTCTAGTTCTGCCCATTTTCTAACCCTCCGGGTACCTGGCTGGGACACAATAAGTATTTCATCTTCCGGCCCCTCCCGCTATTCACTGCGGCGCCTAAGAGAGAAACGCTTTCGACTGTTGCCACCGGGCTGGGTTCGATGGCATCATGCTGACCGGTCGAAGAGATCGACCCCACGAGGGTGCGCCTGAAAGGGAGGAGACGAGTATGTCTACAGAGAACGAAGCCCTGGCCACCCGCACGTTGGCCACCATTCTCTTCGCGGGTCGCCAGGATTAGGGCGTGTATCTCTTCGGCTGTAAGGTAATTAGATAGGATCGCAGGAAGTCACCTTGTGGCCATCCGCAGTAAGCTCAGCGTTCAAGCTCGGCGGACCCGCGGCGTAGTCGAGGATCTTGCTCCGGAGGTCGCCTGCCGTCGAGGCGAACATCCTGACGTATTCGCCCTTCGCTGGCCCCAGGGAACGACCTTGTCCAGGTTCGGGAGGGAGCTTTACTCGCTCCGGTTGGCCGCGAGTGTCTTGTCCAGGCGGCTGACCTTACGGGCAGCCCTGTTCGGATGGATCATGCCTTTGCCTGCGGCCTTGTCGTACTCTCTCTGGGACTCGTCCCTGATGCGGCGGGCCTCCTCTTCGTCCCCCGACTCGACAGCCCTGTAGAAGTTCTTGGAGAGGTTGCGAAGGCGGGTCCTGACGCCCTTGTTGTGGGCGCCACGCTTGACGCTCTGCTTGTCGCGTTTCGATGGTGCGGGCACGCTGGCTCCTCGGATCTAATACTTACCGGACCCGGAGAATGTAACACAAGTAGAGCAAAGGGGCAATCATGGTAGAATCTCCCGGTGAAACACATCGAGCGCACCCGCAATTTCTGCATAATAGCGCACATAGACCACGGCAAGAGTACCCTCGCAGACAGGCTACTCGACATAACTGAGGCCGTCCCCGAACGCGAGCGGATGGACCAGATCCTCGACACCATGGACCTGGAGCGTGAACGTGGCATCACGATCAAGGCCCAGGCCGTGCGTGTCCTCTACAGCAGGGAAGACGGCGAGTACAACCTGAACCTGATCGACACGCCTGGCCACGTTGACTTCGCCTACGAGGTCTCGCGCGCCATAGCGGCCTGTGAAGGCGCACTCCTCATCGTAGACGCGAGCCAGGGCATACAAGCCCAGACGCTCGCAAATCTTTATTTGGCGATGGAGCATGACCTCGAGATCATACCCGTGCTCAACAAGATAGATCTCCCGATAGCCGATGTTCCGTCCGTCACGGAAGAGCTCGTGGAGCTGCTCGGCGTAGATGAGGAGGAGATCATCAAGATCTCCGCCAAGACCGGCGAGAACGTAATCGGGGTGCTCGACGCGATCGTGGACCGCGTCCCTGCGCCGCATACCGAACACCATGAGACGCGGGCCCTCATCTTCGACTCCCTCTACGACCCTTACCGCGGCGTCATCTCACTGGCCCGCCTGTTCGACGGAGAACTGAAGAAGGGCGACAGGGTGAAGGCGATGGGTAGCGAAGAGCACTTCGAGCTTCTGGAGGTCGGTTGCTACTCACCGAAACCCACGGCTCTCTCTGTACTCGGAACAGGCGAGGTAGGATATGTAGTAGCAGGCCTCAAAGATATCGAAGCCCTGCGCGTCGGCGATACGGTCACGCGGGTGCAAAGGCCTGCCTCTGAACCGCTGCCAGGCTACGCGAAGGCGTTGCCTACCGTCTTCTCTGGCCTATATCCTACGGAGGGCGACGACTTCGAACGGCTCAGAGAGGCCCTCTCCAAGCTGCAACTAAACGACGCCTCGCTCTTCTTCGAACCCGAGAACTCCAGAATGGGCTTTGGGTTCAGGTGCGGTTTTCTGGGGTTGTTGCACATGGAGATCATCCAGGAGCGGCTCGAGCGTGAGTTCGACCTCGACCTCATCGCGTCCTCTCCGAGTGTGAAGTACGAGGTCGTTGTAGAAGGCGACGTCGTCGAGGTCACCAATCCGAGCGAGCTACCGGAGATCTTCGATGAGATCAGGGAGCCCGTAGTGCGGGCCACTGTGATCTGCCCCAAGGAGTACGTGGGGGCCGTGATGGGACTATGCCACGAGAGACGCGGGATCTCCGTCGGGATGGAGTACATCTCGACCCGCAGGGTGCAGCTCACCTACGACCTGCCGCTGGCCGAGATCATCACGGACTTCTTCGACGCCATGAAGAGCCGCACAAAAGGCTACGCCTCCTACGACTACGAGCCGATTGGCTACGAGCCGTCCGACCTGGTGAAGGTCGAGGTCCTCGTCTCCGGTGACACTGTTGACGCGCTCTCGATCATCGTCCACCGCGACAAGTCCTACCAGCGCGGACGCGCCATAGTCGAGAAGCTCAAAGAGCTGATCCCACGCCAGCAGTTCGAGGTGCCAGTGCAAGCTACCATGGGCAAGCGTGTGATCGCCCGCGAGACAGTGCGCGCCTACCGAAAAGACGTAACCGCCAAATGCTACGGCGGCGACATAACCCGCAAGCGCAAGCTCCTAGAGCAACAAAAGAAGGGCAAGCGCCGCATGAAGCAGGTAGGTAGCGTGGAGATTCCGCAGGAGGCTTTCCTGGCCGCGCTGCGTATCTAGCACGCTCAGGCCCTTAGGACCTCCGCTTGTCAGCTTCTCCCTTTCCGGCCTCTCCTTGCCGCGCACGAGGAATCGCTGCCTGTGACGAAGCTAGCGGACGACTTGCTGAAGTCCTGACAAGCCGCCGAAGGCGGGCTGACAAGCGAAGGCGTCAGCCTGAGCGTGCTGAAATGCTGACAAACGCCCGACAGGGCGCGTGCTGACAAGCTGATTTGGGACCACCCGCACCCATGTTAAAATCACCTGCGATATGACGCACCTCGAGCTCTCAGAGAGGCAACGCGAGCTACTGCTGAGGACGCTGGAGATCTACATCTCCACGGGCGCCCCTGTCGGTAGCCATGCCCTGTCCGATGAGTTGGATGCGAGCAGCTCCACTATCCGTGCGGAACTGGCCCACCTCGAGTCCCTGGGCCTGCTTGACCATCCGCACACGTCGGCCGGAAGGGTCCCGACGGACAGTGGCTACCGCTACTACGTCGACGCCCTGATGGAAGCGAACTCTACGGACGACACGGCGTTTGCGGCCCTTGAAGGTTACGGCAACGTGGACGAGCTGCTGCGGGGCGTCTCGGAGGGTATGAGCGAGGTAACCCGCCTTCTGGCCGTGGTCGCTGGCCCCACCGTCCTCGGTGAGTCGCTTGCCCGCGTCGACTACCTGCCCCTGGGCGAAGGCAAGCTCCTGCTCGTTGTATCGATGGAGAGCGGCGCCTCTTCTAGTGCCGCGATCACGCTGCCCGTCCCCGTGGAGGATGATGAACTGCGCGGCATCTTCGCAGCTCTCAACTCCTGGCTGGGAGGGCGCCCTCTCGGCACCGACCTGGAGCTCGGCCTCGCCGCCCGCACGGCGCTCTCGGACCACGACCCGATGACTGTGGGAGCCGTCCTCGAAGCCGTAGGTGCGCTGGGAAGGGCGACGGAGCGCGGGGTCTTCATCCAGGGTGCGTCCGCCCTCCTGAGCCGCCTGGACGACCTCGACCCTGGTAGCCTCTCGGCCGTGATCGAGGTCTTCGAACGCCGGCGCTGGCTGCTGCGCCTGATGGGCGACGCCCTCCGCCGCTCCGTTTCCAGCAGCGGGGTCGTCGTCTCCATAGGCACGGAGAGCGGCTTCCTTAACCTGACGGGCACGAGCCTCGTGGCCTCGGCCTACAGCCGCCACGAGCGGCCGTACGGGGTTGTCAGCCTGATCGGCCCCAAGCGGATGGACTACGACGCCGCCATCACGACGGTCCGCTCGGCTGCGGAGGCCCTGACCAACTGTCTGGACGCCAGGTTCTAGTTGGCAACCAAGCGCGATTACTACGAGATTCTGGGCGTGTCCAGGGAAGCTTCGGACGCGGAGATCAAGAAATCTTACCGTCGCCTCGCCCGCTCCCACCACCCCGACGCCAACCCAGGCGACCACGAAGCCGAAGAACGCTTCAAGGAGCTCACCGAGGCCTACGAAGTACTCTCGAACCCGGAAGCCAGACGCGCCTACGATACATACGGCCACCAGGTGCCGCGCGGCGCAGGAGCGGCAGGCTACCCCGGCGCGGGAGACCCGTTCGGAGGCTTCCAGGACATCTTCGAAGCTTTCTTCGGCGACCGCTCTTTCGGCGGCTCCTTCTTCGGTACCTCCACCGCCCAGGGCCCGAGTCGTGGTAGTGACGCTGAGGTCGAAGTAGAAGTCTCCCTACAGGAGGCCGCGTTCGGGACTGACCGTGAAGTCAACGTTCAGGTTGTCAGGAACTGCGGAGTCTGCGACGGCGTAGGAGGGACGGAGTCGCACGTCTGTCCCACCTGTAACGGCGCCGGCTCTGTAAGGACGGTGCGGGAGAGCATCCTCGGGCAGATGGTGACGACCCAGACCTGCTCGACTTGTGGCGGAGGTGGCCGCGTCATCGATGTAGTGTGCGACAACTGTCGAGGCAGCGGGAGGATCTCCGAGGTACAGACCAGGCGGCTGCGGGTGCCTGAGGGCATCGAGAGCGGCATGAGGCTCAGGGTCCCAGGTGGGGGACACGCGGGAGATCCAGGCGCGCCACCAGGGGACCTCAACGTGAGGATCAATGTCAAAGAAGACCAGGAGCTCATGCGAGATGGGGAAGACCTGATCCACCGCATGAAGATCAGCTTCGTCGATGCGGCGCTCGGGGCGGAGGTGGATGTACCGACGCTCGAAGGGCCGAAACAGGTGAGGGTGGATCCCGGCACCCAGCCAGGTGCGACGCTGACGCTCAGGGGGGATGGGATGCCGCGGTTGCGGCGGCGTGGGCGTGGGGACCTCAAGGTCGTCGTCGACGTCATGGTACCGACGCGGCTGACGGCGGAGCAGCGGGACTTACTCGAGAGGTTCGAGGCTACCAGCGGGGAAGAGACCTACAATGGCGGGGGAGGCTCTTTCTTCGACCGTCTCAGGGGAGTCTTCCGGTAGGAGGCTTCGTTACGCGCACGCCGATAACCCGAATCTTCGTCGACTCCGTACTGGAGCTAGGCGGCGTGCTGGAGTTGCCGGCTGGGGAGGCAGACCACGTTCTCAAGGTATTGCGTGGTGGGAAAGGAGATTCCGTCGAAGTAGTTGACGGTGCAGGAAAGCTGTTTGCTGCCAGGTTGCGTGGTGGGAGAGAAGCGGCCGTCACAGAGGAGTTGGCAGCGCCAGATGGGGTGGACGTGGAGATCTCACTCTATCAGGCGGTGCCCAAAGGTGGAAGGATGGACCTCGTTGTCGAGAAGGCTACGGAGGTCGGTGCTACGCGTATCGTGCCGCTCCTTGCCGAGCGTGGTGTCGTTAACCCGCGCGAGGGGAAGGTCGTGCGCTGGCGGCGGGTGGCCGAGGCGGCGGCGCGCCAGTCGCTGAGGCTCAGCGTGCCCGAGGTGGCCGAACCCGTACGATTCGCGGACGCCGTCTCGGAGGTGGGAGAGACAGGTGTCCTCCTCCACAATTCTCCCGATCTCCAGCCTGTCGAGGCCGTCGTCGGGGCTCCCGCTAGCCTCTTTGTAGGCCCGGAGGGAGGATGGAGCGGGGACGAGTTGAGGCTTGCTGAGGACGCTGGCATCGCCTTCGGCGGGTTGGGACCGTACAGGCTCCGCAGCGAGACCGCCGGTATCGTCGCGGTGACGCGTACGTTGGCCGCGTTGGAGAGCAGGGTCGAACGTTAGAGGAGGTGGCCGTGAGCGAGGCCGATTGCGTATTCTGTAGAATAGTTCGAGGGGAGATAGAGGCCGAGGTGGTCTACGATGAGGACGATGTGCTGGCAATCGAAGACATAAATAGCAAGGCACCCGTCCACGTCCTCATCATCCCCAGGCAGCACGTCGCGAACCTGGAAGAGATCGGGGCCCTGCCCGACACCGTAGTCAAGCGGCTCTTCGAAGTGGCGAGCACCGTCGCCGAGAAGCTCGGCGTAAGAGATGGGGGGTACGCCGTCATGATCAACAACGGCCGCGACGCGGGGCAGGAGGTCTTCCACCTCCACCTGCACGTCATGGGCGGCAGGAGGCTGGGAATGCCTTGACCATAAGAGACCGCATACAGAGCGACACCAAAGCCGCCATGAAGCAACGCGACAGGACCCGCGTCGGCGCCCTACGTATGCTCGGCGCCGCGCTCAAGAACGCCGAGATAGAGGCGGGGAGGCCGCTCGACGAGCAGGAAGAGCAGACCATCCTCAGGCGCCAGCTCAAGCAGCGCGACGAGTCAGCAGAAGCGTTCCGCAAGGCCGGACGAGAGGAGCGGGCGGCATCCGAGTCGGCCGAAGCCGAGATCGTCCGCACTTACCTTCCTGAACCCCTCTCACAGGATGAGCTCCAAGCGATTGTCGACAGGGCCATCTATGAGACAGGAGCAAAAGGCATGAAAGACATGGGCACCGTCATGAACCGTGCCATGGAGCTCTCGGAGGGCCGTGCCGAAGGCCGCACCCTCTCCACCCTAGCCCGCACCAGATTACAATGAAGTCAACAGGTTCCAGGTATCAAAAAGCTGCATTGCTGACGAGCGGAGGCCTTGAGGCCGGAGCGTGCTGACATGCTGACAAGCGCCGACCGAAGGGAGGCCACACGGAAACCACAACCGGCAGCCAGGTAGAAGTAAAGCTCGTCATTCCGCCGGTCAGGACGCTCGAGGTCTTCGGTGACCGCGACTCCGTCCTGAGGCGCGTCGAGGAGCTCGTCGAGTGCGAGGTCGTCGTGCGGGGGAATGAAATAGTCCTGCGCGGTACCGAGGGTGCCGTGGAGAGGGCCGAGGTCGTCTTCGATGGCCTCGTCGGGCTCGCTGAGGAGGGGCACCATCCCACCTCGGAGACCGCCGAGCGTCTCTACAAGATGGCCGACGGAGGCGGCGGGCGGGAGGTGCTGGGGGATGTGATCCTCACGCACCGCGGGCGCCGAGTCGCGCCGAAGACCCGCAACCAGAAGGCGTATACAGATGCTATTCGCCAGCATCAGGTAGTCTTCGGCATCGGGCCTGCGGGCACAGGCAAGACCTACCTGGCCGTGGCCCTTGCCGTCGAGGCTCTGAAAAGAGGTGAGGTGTCCAGGATAATACTGACCAGGCCTGCTGTCGAGGCCGGCGAGTCGCTCGGATACCTGCCAGGCGACGTGATGGCCAAGGTAGATCCCTACTTCAGGCCACTCTACGACGCGCTCTACGAGATGGTCGATCCGGCTAAGTTCCAGGCGCACCTGGAGCGCGGTATAATCGAGATAGCACCCCTGGCATTTATGAGGGGAAGAACTCTCAATGACGCGTTCATCATCCTGGACGAAGCGCAAAATACTACCCCCCAGCAGATGAAGATGTTCCTCACGCGCCTCGGCTTCGGCTCCAAGATGGTCATCACGGGCGACATAACACAGGTAGATCTCCCGAAAGTCCGCATAAGCGGCCTGCAGGACGCCAAGAACACACTCACCGGCGTAGAAGGCGTATCATTCGTAGGGCTGAGGCGCGACGATATCGTGCGCAGCGACCTCGTTATGCGTATAGTCGATGCCTACGAAGGGGCGGGCGAGGGCGACAGAGCCTAGGCCTCAGGGCCGGGAGCGACCATGAAAATCGGGAAGAGAAGCCTCAAGAAACAGCCGGACAGGAAGGTCGACGAGTTCCACCGCTCGCCGACACGATTCGAGCTCTTCAGGGCCTGGATCGAGAGGTTGCCCAGGGTCAGGCTCTATATCGGGCTTACCGCCTTGACCTGGCTCTCCTTGACGGCGCTCATAGGTATAGGACCCAGGCCCCTCATAGAGCGCATCATCTCCCAGGGGATCATAGACCCTAGGGATCGGACGCGGCTCGAGTCGCTCGACCTGCTCCAGCAGGCCGATCCGTGGCTGGCCCTGATCGGGGTTGGTATAGTCGTCGCCGCCGAGATGGGGATCGCCTGGTACTTCCTTGAGCGCTTCGGGGAACGCATACTCAAGACGAACTCGGCGATAAGGCTCGTGCTGGCCGCCTCTCTCACGGTCCTTTTCACCGCGCTCGCCAGGCTCTTTATCGAGCTCGACTTCAATCCCTATCTCACGCCGCTCGCCGGCCTCTCCATCATCGGAACTATGCTTCTCGGGCCGAGGCTCATGTTCCTGATGGTGGTGATCACCAGCGTCAACGTAGGGATCCTTAGCGGCAATAACTTCCTCCTGACCGCGGCGCTTCTTCTAGGATCTGGTTTCGCCATCTACACGACCGTGCGCGTGGACTCCCGCCAGCGGCTGCTGAAAGCCGGACTGGTCATCGCGGTGGTCATGGGCGTCGTGACCTTCGCCGTGGGTTTGATCGGGGGCGGTGATCCACAGGACGCCCTGTGGCTGGGCCTCCTCGGACTCGGGAATGGCCTCCTCTCGCTGATGCTGGCGATGGTGCTGCTGCCTTTTCTGGAAGACGCCTTCAACATCCTCACGCCGATGAAGCTGCTCGAGCTTTCCGACCCCCGACATCCCCTGCTGGACAAACTTCTGCGCAACGCGCCAGGCACTTTCTCCCACTCCATGCAAGTCGGCCTGCTCGCTGAGAAGGCCGCGGAGAGGGTCGGTGCCGACGCGTTATTGGCCCAGGTCGGCGCCTACTACCACGACATCGGAAAAATGGAACATCCTGCCTACTTCGTCGAGAACCAGATCGGCCAGATCAACCCGCACGCCGCCCTCTCCCCGACGCTCTCGGCTAAGGTGGTCAAACGCCACGTAAAGGACGGCCTGGAGATAGGAACCGCCTGGGGACTGCCGCAGGAAATCCTGGACATAATCGCCCAGCATCACGGATCGACCCGTATCGAGTACTTCTATCGCAAAGCCCTCGAAGACGCTTCCGACGAGAAAGCGGTCCGCGAGTCGGACTTCCGCTACTCGAGCGGACTGCCCCGCAGCAAGGAGGCGGGCATCATGATGCTCGCCGACTCCATAGAGGCGACCGTGAAGTCTCTGCCGAAGCCGACCCCGAAGCGTATCGACGACGTCGTCGCCGACACAGTACGGCGGAAGCTTCAGGACGGCCAGTTCGACGAGTGCCAGCTCACCATGCACGATATCCACGAAGCAGGGGAGGCCATCCGAGAGGCGCTCATAGGTTTCCTAGGGCCGCGCATCACGTATCCTGAAGACCAAGGCGATGCTCGCAACGGAAAGGCGGCGAGTTAGGCTGTGGACGCCACGGACAGAGTCGTCACCTGAGGAATTCCCCTCCCATGTCCGTCGCCGTGCTCGATGAGGTTGGCCATGCCGGACTCGACACGGAACGAGCTAGCCGCCTCTTCGCCGCCGCTCTTTCCACCCTCGGTCTCGACCTGGAGCGAATCGGCGAGGTCTCCGTGGCACTCGTCGACTCCGACACGATCCGTGACCTCAACGTGAGGTTCAGAGATAGAGACGAGCCCACCGACGTGCTCAGTTTCGAGGTAGACGGGCCATATGGGGAGATGGCAGGGGAGGTTGTGATCTGCCCCGAATGTGCTGATCATGGGATGAGTGTCGAAGAACTCGTGGTGCACGGCGCGCTACACTTGGGCGGTATGGAACACGGGGAGGACTTCGGGGCCAGTGAGATGGCGAGGCTCCAGCGGGCAGTGATGGAGGAGTGGCGTGGCGAGGAAGGTTGAGCGACCGGGCAAAGGTCAGCAGGGCGTAGTCCGCAGCTTCGAGCACGCCTACCGGGGTATGATCTACGCGGTCCGCACCCAGCGCAACATGCGCTTCCACGTCGTCGTGGCCGTCGTGGTCCTCGTGGCGAGCCTGCTGGTCGGAGTCAGGAAGCTTGAGCTCGCGGTCCTTGTTCTGACCATACTCCTGGTCTTCGTGACCGAGCTGTTCAACACGGCCATGGAGTTCGTAGTCGACCTTGCCACAAGGGAATACCATCCTCTGGCCAAGCTAGTCAAGGACGTCTCGGCGGGGGCGGTACTGGTCTCCAGCGTCGGGGCTTTGCTCGTCGGCTATCTAGTCCTGGCGGACGATATGGGGCCGCTCTCTCTGGCGACCCTGGAGAGTATACGGCGCCAGCCGGCCCACCTCACGCTCGTCACACTCGGCGTGATCGTACTCATCGTCCTACTAGGCAAGGCGCTGACCCACTCCCCGAACTCCTTCGCCGGTGGGATGCCTTCAGGGCACGCGGCGGTCGCGTTCGCAGGGTGGGTCGCCGCGAGCTTCATAGCCGTCCAGAGTGGCGCGGGACCCTACGCCGGGCTCATCTCTGTGATCTCGCTCCTCATGGCCCTGCTCGTCTGTCAGAGCCGTGTCGAGAGCGGGATTCACAGCGTCTACCAGGTGCTAATGGGGGCCGTGATCGGGGTCCTCGTTACGACGGCAGCCTTTCAACTCTTATGAAAGGGAGAAACGTGGACCCTGAGGCCCTGATGGAGGCCGCACGCGCCGCTGCAAGCCGGGCATACGCGCCATACAGCAACTTCCACGTTGGCGCGGCAATCCTGACAGGAGGCGGCACCCTACACTCAGGCTCGAACGTCGAGAACGCCTCCTACGGGCTCTCGATCTGCGCGGAGCGCAACGCAGTTGCAATCATGGCCACTACAGACCCTGAAGACAGGGAGATCGAACTCGTCGCCGTCTTCAGCCCGAACACCTCGCCATGCTTCCCTTGCGGGGCCTGCCGTCAGGTCTTGAGGGAGTTCGGTTGCAAGGAGGTCGTCGTGGAGACTGGCCGGGGGTTAGAGCGCTACCCCTTCGACCAGATTCTTCCCAACTCCTTCTCTCCGGAGGATCTGTGAAGGGAGCGGTAGCCCGTGGCGTCGAAAACAACGGGCTCCGCAGCGGCTTTATCGCCGTAGTAGGCAGACCCAACGTCGGCAAGAGCACTCTGGTCAACAGGCTCGTCGGCCAGAAGGTCTCCATTACCTCATCCCAGCCTCAGACGACGCGTAGCCCGATCCGGGGCGTCCGCAACGGCCCTGGATACCAGGCAATCTTCGTGGATACCCCGGGCTCCCAGAAGCCCCGCGACACCCTGCGAGCCAGGATGCAGGAACAGGTCGTGGACAGTCTCTCTGAGTCGGATGTAATCCTGTTGCTCTTCGATGCGCTGCAGGCATCGGAAGGACTTGGGAGCGGCGACCGTTACGTCGCCCGCCTCGTCGCCAGCTCGGGTACCCCGGCTATCGTCTCGATCAACAAGACCGACCTCTTGCGTACCCGTGAAAGTGCCTTGCCCATAGTAGAGGCGGTCTCGGAGCTCGGGGATTGGAACGAGGTGTTCCAGATCAGCGCGGCCGAAGGCACCAACGTAGAACCACTGATGGATTCCGTTGTAGATCTCCTGCCACACGGTCCCCGCTATTTCCCGGAGGGAACAGTGACGGACTACCCTGAGTCTCTGGTCCTCGCCGAGTACGTGCGGGAGAAGGCGCTGAACGTGCTGAGGGAGGAGGTGCCGCATGCCGTTGCCGTCGAGATCGAAGACGTAGAGAT
>DASTKM010000210.1:0-2525 GCA_035715885.1 Rubrobacter sp. | reverse complement strand
GTGGCCGGGCCGAACGCCCCGAGGTAGCGCAATATCGTCTTCTCGAGGGAAGGGGTTGGGTCTAGCGGGCGACCGAGCCAGGTCTCCGCTGTGGTGTGGGCGGCTGGTCCGCTCTTTCCCCAGAGGCCCCGGGGAGGGACTTGGACCAGAGGCACCAGGTGGCGAATGGCGCGTGCGAGGGAGGCGGGGTCGCGGTCTGGCCACTGCTCTTGCAGCAACTCCCCGAGTTCCCTGGCGGTGTGTGGCTCTTCCTCGAGGAGCGCGCGGCCAGCGGCGACGAGTGCGTCGACGTCTATCCCGTCTAGGTGAGCGCGGTTGGCGCGAGTAGCGTAGAGGCCGCGGTCCAAGACCGGTTGCATCAAGGGACGCAGCGCAAGGCAGTCGCGGGCGCTGACCAGGTGCACGGTGTTGCGCATCAGCGCGATGCGGACCGCGCGCCGCTCCAGGATCAGGCGTTCCAGTTCGTCGGGATGGAAGTTCTTCAGGCGCGTCCACAGGCCGATGTAAGGCGGAGCGGGGGCCTGTGCCTGCATGCCGACCAGGCGTTCGATCGCCTCAACGGCGGACAGCTTTCGGCGACGTAGCAGCATTTGCCGCTCTAACGTGGCGCGGTTGAGCTCGCGCGGGCCGAGCACATCATGAGCCTCCCGCCAACAGGACACTACGCTGGGTAGCCTTCCGCTTGCGGGCACGCGCTCCACAGTCCGATGCCCCTCACTTCTGCTTCCTCTCGCAGCCGCTCGAACTCGCGACGGTAGGCATGAGAGAAGGTGGTTGTGCGTGCCAAACCCAGCTCGATCAGGTCCTCGTTGAAGAGATGCTCGTACTCTCCGTCTTCGTCTGTGTCGAGGTAGACGTAGGCGAGGGTCCTGCCGTAGGCGTCCTCCGAGTCTCCGATGCGCGGGATCTCAAGCCTCACGACCCTGTCCATCAGCTCGCGTTCAGTGTAGGCTGAGGCCTTCTTGCCGTAGCAACCTAAGGGTTGATCTGGGGCCACCGTCTCAGGAGTGTCCACCCCGATTAGCCTCACAGGCCGGACCTGGCCGTAGACCTCCACGGAGATGGTGTCGCCATCTGTGACCTTGGTAACCTTGCCGAAGGCCTGATCCGCGCCACCGAGAAGGTAGATCAAACCGTCGAAGCCCACCCTCGAAACCGGGTAGAACAGGAGCGCCAGTACGAAAACCACGATGACGAACACACGCTCTGAACCCGAGCCGGGGACGACGCGGTAGTCGTCGCGGCCGGGGAAGACCGCTATCGCCCGGTTGGGCCAGAATAGTTGGACTCCTCCTACGCTCATCATGTCGGCCACGAGGTGACTACCATAACCGACGAAGATGGCCGCTACGGGTGCCAGGTTGCCCGCGATCCACCACATAGGCAAGCGCCCAGAACTGTAACGACGACAACCAAGGCCAGCAAGCAGTGCAAGAAGCTGCGGTGCCCAAAGAGGCGGTTGAGGTCCTTGGAGACTCTACCAAGCCGATATCCGAGCCAGCTCTCGGGGTAGTCGGCATCGGGGATGAGTGAGGCTGCGCCTACGGCCAGGACCTCGGGGATTGCGTATTGAACGTCGAAGACGGCCGAGGTCGCAAACCAGCAACACTCCGCGAAGACGACATGGGTCGCTACCTTCACATGTCCTTCTGACGCTTCATCTTGTAGAACAAGGGCCCTTGTCGTACTTGAGGGCGAATGCCGGCCAGGATGTAGAGGTCCCGGTCATCGAGATCTCGCCTCACCTTTCCTCAGCCACTCGATGGAGATGCCGAGTTCGCGAGCAGCCTCAGAGATCCTGTATGTGGTGCGCCTGTTCTCTTTCATATCTCTAAGATACTGGGTGCTGGGCTATTTCGGTACCGGAATTAGCAAGGGCAACCAATTCCGGTACTAGGACTCAGGCGCCAAAGCTCCAGAAGATCCATGCAGGTCCGCGTACACTATCGTCGGCTGTGGCACAGTAGCCGCCGATGAAGGTGTCGCCACACCCTTCGCTCCATACCTTGCAATCCGGGGCCCGGCTGCTAGGATTGCTGAGGCTCCAGGGCCCGTAGCTCAGTCGGGAGAGCGCCGCCCTCGCATGGCGGAGGTCAGGGGTTCGAGTCCCCTCGGGTCCACTCTCTTTTTGTAGTGATTTGCAGGTAAAACGTAGTAGGATGAAGAAGGGCTGGAACGAGGCGCAGCCCTTCTTGACGACAGTTTGACGACAGTCGAGGTGGCCTTAGGAGAATACGTCTTCCATTGCACGCGCGGTATGGTTTCCCATCCCTGGGATCATGTGTGAATAGGTGTCCAGCGTGATCGCCACGGTGGCATGGCCCAAGAGTTCTTGGACGTACTTGGGATGCACGTTGCGGCTCAGGAGCAGTGTCGCGCAGGTGTGACGCAGGTCGTGGAAGCGTATCTGAGGAAGTCCGGCCCTTTCCAGGAGCCGCGCGAACGACCGTCTGCGCAGGTTAGTGGGGTTGATTAGGGTGCCAACCCCAGAGGTGAAGACGAGGCCGTGATCACGATAGAGATCA
>DASTKM010000209.1:0-8709 GCA_035715885.1 Rubrobacter sp. | reverse complement strand
CCCAACGCCGGTATGATCTCCTCTCCGTAAGCTTCGAGCGTCTCATCCATGGCGTCGTGCATGAGGTAGACGTTGAACTGGTCCGCGCCGAGATCTCTTAGCTCGTTCAGTTTCTTTACGTGGTCCTCGACGGTGCCGAGGACGCAAAATCGGTCGACGATATCGTCGGGGACGAAGACGGTCGAGGGGTTGTCCGATTTGCCGTGGTGGGAGTAGTCGTAACCCCGGCGGGCCCTTATGTAGTCGGTAAGCGCGTGCGGCACATCGCTGTCTTCGCCATAGCGTGCGACGAGGTCGGCCACGTGGTTGCCTACCATGCCACCGAACCAGCGGCACTGGTCGCGCTGGTGGGCCAGGTCTCCGCCGACGTAGGCAGGGGCTGCGACGCAGACCTTTATGCTTTTCGGGTCACGGCCAGCGTCTCTCGCCGCGTCGTGAACGTGTTGCATGGTCCAGTCCAGGATCACGGGGTCAGCGAGCTGCAGGATGAAACCGTCGGCCTTGCGCCCGATGAGGCCCAGGGCCCTGGGGCCGTAGCCGGCCATCCACACGTCGAGCTTTCCGTCGCTGACCCAGGGGATACTGACTTTGACGCCGGAGTAACCGACCTCGCGTCCCTCGGCCAGCTCCTTTATGACGTGCATGGCTTCTTCGAGCTGCCGGAGCGTCGTCGGCTTGCGGCCAAGTACCCGCACCACCGAGTCGCCGCGTCCGATACCGCAGATCGTGCGGTTGCCGAACGTATCGTTGAGGGTGGCGAAGGTGGAGGCCGTCACCGAAGGGTCGCGGCTGACAGGATTGGTAACCAACGGGCCGACCATGATCCTCTCTGTTGCGGAGAGCATTTGCGAGTGTATGACGTAGGGCTCCTGCCAGAGGATGTGTGAGTCGAAGGTCCAGGCGTACCCGAAGCCGAGTTCCTCGGCCCTCCTGGTCAGCCCGATGACTCGGCTTGCCGGTGGATTCGTCTGAAACGTGACACCGAAGTCCATGCCTTCCTCCTAATCCTTACCCGACACTGCCGCTAGGGCGCCGAGGGCTATGTAGACACAACCCGTGACGTAGCGTCCGGCCCGCCGCAAGCCTGCGCCTGCTCTCTGTTTCCTGATCCACTCACCAGCCGTACCACCGAGCAGGGCGTAGAGGCCGTCTGTGAACAAACCGAGAATGGCGAGTGTGGCGCCGAGGACCACCACCTGCGTCCAGGCAGCGCCCCTGGAAGGATCGACGAACTGCGGCAGGAAGGCCAGGAAGAACAGCGCGACCTTCGGGTTGAGGACCTGCACGAGCACGCTCTGTGAAAAGACGCCCAAGCGGTTCTCTCCGCCGCCTGACAGCGGCAGCTCCTCGTTACCACTGTCGCGTCCGAGGATCTGCCTGAAGCCGAGCCAGACCAGGTATGCCGCGCCGAGCCACTTCACGACGGAGAAAGCGGCCGCCGAAGAGACTACAATCGCCGAGAGTCCCGCCGCGGCGAAGACCACGTGCAAGAGGGTTCCGAGCTCGACACCGAGGACGGAGACGAGCCCGGTCAGGCGCCCTCCTTCCACGCTGCGGGCCACGACGTAGATGACGGCCGGTCCAGGCACGAGCACTAGGGCCAGCGCCGCTGCGACGAAAAGGGCGTAAGTGGAGGCGTCGGGCACTCTCTACGTCGCCTCCGGTTCGCGGGCCGGTTCCGCGGCGCGGCCTCCGATCATGGAGAGCCCCAGGTACACCAGTGCCGACACCGTAAAGGTGAGGAACAGGCCGTAGTTGTAGAGACTCTCGATGAACGTCGGATTCGGGAAGGGACCACCGTTGAGTCCGGCGGTGGTGGCGGCTTTGACGAAACCAGGGAGGACGAGGGCCACGCTGACGAGGACGGCCACTATTGCCTGCCAGTTCCACCCATTCGAGTACGAGTAGCTGCCGTTCATCTTGTAGAGTTCGGCGAGGTCGAGCTGCCTTCTGCGCACGATCCAGTAGTCGACTATCATCACGGCCCCGATGGCCCCGAGGAGGCTACCGTAGCCAACGAGCCAGGTGAAGATGTAGGCGCCGGCGGTTTCGAGGATCAGCCAGGGAAACGAGAGCACGCCGATCACGGCGGTGATGATGCCACCTGTCCTGAACGAGATGTACTTGGGCGCCAAGTTCGAGAAGTCGAAGGAGGGAGAGACCACGTTAGCCGCCATGTTCGTAGAGATCTGGGCTATCGCGATGATGAACATGGCGAGGATAAGCAAGGCGGGGATATCGCCGGTAAGTCGCGTGACGAGGGCGACGGGGTCCCAGATCGCCTCGTCGAAGACGACGATGGTCGCCGCCGTGACCGCGATCCCGATAAAGGAGAAGGCCGTCATCGTGAGCGGGAGCCCAAGGGCCTGCCCGATGACCTGCGAGCGCTGGGTCTTCGCGTAGCGGGTAAAGTCTGGAATGTTGAGGGAGAGCGTGATCCAGTAGCCCACGTTCGCCGCGAGGCTGGGCCAGAAGAGCGTCCAGAACGGTACGTTGCCCTGCTGGAGTTCGGCTGAGGTCGAGAACACGTTGGCCACGCCGCCACCGGCGACGAACCCCCAGATCAGGAGCGCAACGCCGCCGCCGATCAGGAGCGGCGCGGAGAACGACTCGAACCACTTCACGCCCTCGACGCCGGTCAGGATGATGACGAGCTGAACAGCCCAAAAGACCAGGAAAGCTATGAAGGTGTGCCCTGTTATGTTGGCCCACCCACCCCATGCGGCGGTTAGAAGGGCGTCGAGGGCGGCGCCGCCGAGCCAGGTCTGTATGCCGAACCAGCCGCAGGCCACGAGGGCCCTGGCGACTGCCGCGAAGTTGGCCCCCCTCACCCCGAAGGAGGCGCGGACGAAGACCGGGAACGGAACGCCGTACTTGGTGCCGGCGTGGGCGTTCAAGAGCATCGGGATGAGAACGAGGACGTTGCCGAGGGAGATGGTCAGTAGGGCTTGCCACCAGTTCATCCCTGCGGCCATGATGCTCGAAGCCAACAGGTAGGTCGTGATGACGACGGACATCCCGATCCAGAGCGCGGCGATGTTGTAGGTCGTCCACGTCCGCTGCTCCGGCCCGGTCGGCGCAAGGTCCTCGTTGTACAGTCTCGAAGCCATTGCCCCCGACTTGATCCGATCCAACTCCGCCTGGTTGTTTACCGCCAGATCCCTGAACTCTTCCATGTCGCTCCTCCCTTCGGTCGTCGCTAACTAGTAAGCACGCTTCGGCCTTTCAGGCCTACGCTTGTCAGCACTTCAGCATTTCAGCTTTTTGGTGACGGTTGGACACCCGTGTTCGACCGCGAATCACTCTCTTCGTGAACCGCATCTTCGAACAGATCGTCTCCTCGCCGTCCGTTACCCAGCTGACTAGCTGAAATGCTGACAAGCCCCCGGCTTCGGCAGGCGGCTTGCTGACATGCTTATCTTGCCCAATCCATCGTCTTTAGCGCGAGCCGGTGGAGCGCCTGGACGGAGAGCTCGAGGTCTTCTCGTGGCGTGTCCTCGTCTTTGGTGTGGCTGAGGCCCCTCAGGCTCTTG
This sequence comes from Rubrobacter sp., assembly GCA_035715885.1. Lineage (GTDB taxonomy): Bacteria > Actinomycetota > Rubrobacteria > Rubrobacterales > Rubrobacteraceae > Rubrobacter_D. The sequence goes on along the minus strand of DASTKM010000209.1, from coordinate 5,176 downwards.
ACGAAGAGCATTACGGTCGGCATGAGGCGCGCCATCTCCGCAGCGTCGTGCAGGGGTCCGCTGGGCAGCCGGTGCGCCTGACCTGCTACCTCGTTGCACGCCTCTTCTGCCAGAGAGATCAAGTCTTCGTCGAAGGGGATCGGCTCTATGCGCCACAGGCGTTCCCATTCGACGGAGACGCCTTCCTCGGTGGCGATGCGGGCGGTCGCCTCCTGCGCGGCGTCGAGCATGCTCGCCAGCACGGAAGGGTCGAGAGCGCGCTGGTCGAGGGACATCTCGCACCATCCGTTGAACGCCGTGACGATCGCCGGGCTGACGTTGACGAACCCCGTGGTTGCACGTACGTCATCGCGGGCCGCTGCATCGTCCCTGAAGGCTATCGCCGAGCGGGCAGCCGCTATGAAAGCGTCCCTCCTTACCTCCATCGGCGTGGAGCCCGAATGGGCCTGCTGGCCCGTAAAGCGGACGGCGTGCCGCTCGACGCCGAAGGTGCCAAGCACCACCCCGAGCGGCAGGTCCATCCTCTCCAGAACGGGACCCTGCTCGATGTGCAGCTCCAGGTAGGCGACGGCGTTCTCGAGCTGTCGCCCAGCCTCGTTGACCCTGTCGAGGTCGATGCCGTGCTCCTGAAGCGCGTCCGGCAAAGCGACGCCGTCGCTGTCTTTGAGGCTGCGCACGTCGTCCGGTCTCAGCGCTCTCGCGGCCGCGCCCGAGCCGAAGAGGCTGCGCCCAAAGCGGGCCCCTTCCTCGTCGGCCCAGTCCACGAGTCGCAGAGTCACCGGACGCTGCTGGGGGGCGAGGACGCGCATGACTTCGAGGGCGCCGACGACGTTCAGGGCGCCGTCGAGCCAGCCTCCGTTCGGGACCGAGTCTATGTGTCCGCCGAGGATGACGGCCCGCTCTGAGTCACCAGGGGCCGTGGCCCAGACGTTGCCGGCCTCGTCGGTCTCTATCTCGGTTATGCCTCCTATCTCCTCCAACTTGCCCCTGAACCACTCTCGGGCTTTCTCCCAATCCTCTGTCCACGCGACGCGGCGGGCGCCGTCGGGACCACCGGTGAGTTCGGCTAGTTCTTCGAGTTCATCTACGGCGCGGCCGGCGTCTACCTGTTCGGCCTGCATCAGCCAACCTTCTCAGGGGTGGTGGCCCCGATCTCAGCCAGGGCTTCCTCCATGATGTCTGCGGCCTCGTCGGCCGCCTCGCGGGTGATGACGAGCGGCGGGGAGATGCGGACGGCGTTGGCCTTGAGACCGCCCTTGCCGACGAGCAAGCCGCGGGTCCGGCAGGCCTCGAGGAAGCGGATGGCCGCAGCCGGGTCCGGCGCGAGGTCCTCCCCGGCGAGCTCCAGGGCAAGCATCAGGCCCCTTCCGCGGACCTCGGCGACGATCTCGTGGTCCTCGGCCATCTTCAGGAGGCGGTCCTTGAGGTGGGCGCCGACCTCGTAGGCGTTGGTCTGAAGGTCGTTGTCCAGAATGTAATTCAGGTTCGCCAGGGCGCCTGCAGTCGAGATCGGGTTCCCGCCGAAGGTGGAGAGATGGAGGTTCGGGGAGACGGACTCGACTACCTCGGCCCTGCCAACGACGGCGCCGATGGCGAGGCCGTCGCCGAGGCCCTTGGCCATCACGATCATGTCTGGCTCCACGTCGAAGGCGTCGATGCCCCAGAAGTGCTCGCCCGTGCGCCCGAAGCCCGTCTGGACCTCGTCGGAGATCAAGAGAATTCCCGTCTCGTCCAGAATGCTCTTGACCCGCTCGAAGTAGCCGGGCGGCGCCTCGACGAAACCCCCGACGCCCTGGATGGGCTCGGCGATAAACGCCGCGACGTTACCCGTGGTCTCCTCTTCTACGACAGCGCGCACGTCGTCCGCGCACAGGAGGTTGCAGCGCCCCTCGTCTCGGCACAGGGCGCAGCGGAGCCTGTAAGGGTTGCGGGCGTAGGACACGTCGAGGGCCGAGCGCGAGGTCGGGCTCCAGGTGCTCTGGCCGGTTATGCCCATCGTCATGAAGGTCGAGCCGTGGTAGGAAGAACGGAGGGCGATGATCTCGCTGGATTTGCGGTAGCGCGTCGCGAAGAGCAGCGCGGCCTCGTTCGCCTCCGAACCGCTGCCGACGAAGAAAGCCTTCTTCTCGCCCGAGATCGGGGCGAGATCTATGAGCTTCTCGGCTAGCCTGACCTGGTTCTCTATCAGGTACAGCGTCGAGGTGTGAAAGACTTTGTCCACCTGGCTCTTTATGGCCTCTGTTATCTCGGGCACGGCGTGCCCGCTGATCGTGGTCACGATCCCGCCGAAGAAGTCCAGGTACTCGTTGCCCTCAGAATCCCACACCCTGAAACCCTCGCCGCGCACCAGCTCCAGCGGCCTCTCATAGTAGAGCGGCGTCCAAGAGGGCAGCACCGCCTTGTGCCGCCGCAATAGTTCATCCGGGTTCGTCATACCCGCACCTCCAGTCCCTCCACCGCCGTGAAGCTCCGCCCGACGAACCTCCCCGAGCCCCGCTCACCGACGACCTCGCCGTCTCTGTAAACCAGCCCGCCACGCACGTACACCGCCGCAGGGCCGCCATGAAACTCCATCCCCTCGTAGGGTGTGTAGTCCACGTTAGAGTGACGGTTCTCGACCGTCGCCGTCGTCGAGAGCTCGGGGTCCCAAAGTACGATGTCCGCGTCGGCGCCAGGGGCCAGGGCTCCCTTTCTCGGGTACGCGCCGTAGATGCGTGCCTGGTTGGTGGAGAGGACTGCGACGAACTGGTTCTCAGAGAGCTTCCCCTCACGAACACCGAGCGTCCAGAGCGTCATGGCGCGTTCTTCGGCGCCTGGTAGTCCGTTGGGAATCAGGGTGAAGTCATCCTTGCCGAGCTCTTTCTGCTCGCGGTAGTTGAACGAGCAATGGTCGGAGCCGAAGATCTGGAGGTCCCCGAACTTGAGGCCTTTCCACAACGCGGGTCTGTTCCCCGGGTCGCGCAACGGCGGGGAGCAGACGTACTTGGCGCCCTCGAAACCTTCTCTTGCCAGATCCTCGTACTCGAAGGCGAAGTACTGAGGACACGTCTCGGCGTAGACCGTCTGGCCACGCTCGTGGGCGAGGTGGATAGCCTCGAGGGCCGGTGCGCACGAGACGTGAACGACCAGGATAGGAGCCCCGGCGACCTCGGCGAGGCGGATGGCCCTGTTCGTAGCCTCGGCCTCGACCGGCTCGGGACGGGTCAGGGCGTGGAAGCGGGGGGCCGTGTCACCTCGCGAGAGAGCCTGCTCCTGCAGCTTGGCGATGGCGTGCCCGTTCTCAGCGTGGACCAAAACGAGGACACCTGCATCCCTGGAGAGTTGCAGTACCTCGAAGAGGTCGTCGTCTTCGGTGTGCAGGGGTGTTCCTTTGTAGGCCATGAAGATCTTGACCGAAGCGACGCCTCTTTCGGCGAGGTCTGGCAGCTCCGTCTTTATGTCGCCGCGCAGGTCCGTTATGGCGACGTGGAAACCGTAGTCTATGATGGCCTTATCCCGGGCCTTCTCGGTCCACGTGTCGAATGCTCCGGCGAGGGTGCCTCCGGCCTCTTGCAGGGCGAAGTCGATGATCATGGTCGTGCCGCCTGCAGCAGCCGCCTCTGTGCCCGTGGCCCAGTCGTCCGCCGTGACGGTACCGCCAAACGGCATATCCAAATGGGTATGTGCATCTATGAAGCCCGGCATTACCAGCTTACCAGAGGCGTCGACGGTCTCTGCATCACCAGTGTCGAGGTTCGTGCCCACGGCGACTATCTTCTCGTCCTCGACGAGCACGTCGGCCCGGTAACTGCCCTCGGCCGAGACGACGGTCCCGCCGGAGAAAAGAAGCCCGCTCATAGTGTTCTCCTTCCACTTGGCAGCGGTGTGTTGGCTAACTCTCGCACACCCCGCGCCTTCGCGTCAATCGTGAAGCCGGGCGATCTCCGCGGGCATCAGGAGGCTTTGGCTGACCGGCAAAATATCCTGCTCCGGATCTCGGCATCACTCTGTACGGGATTTTCTCGCGGCGAGTCTCGATACTGGCTCTCCGGTCGTGTGTAGAGGGCTACGTTTGAGTTGCTGGGAAGCGATTCGCACGGAACGGTGCGATGAGAGGGTCCACCTCACCGGTCAGGATCTCACGCGCCAGCAGACGCCCTATCAGCGGGCCGAGCGTAACGCCGCTGTGCGTCACGGCCTCGTAATAGCCCGGAATGCCAGAGAGCGCGCCGACGCAGGAATGTCCGTCCGCCGGAACAGGGCGCATACCGAACCGCGCCTCCACGACCTCCGCGTCATCGAGTACCTGAAGTATGAGCCGCGCCCGCTCCAGAAGTTCAGCGCAGAGCGGATCCTCCGTTCCGGCAAAGTCGTCAGTGAGCCGTTCGTCAGCGGAGTCGTGGTGCAGCAAGACGTGTCCAGGACCGTCGGGGCGAACGTTGATGCGCGGTGTGTGCATGAGGTGTCTCAGAGGCTCGCCAGGGACGGCGACCCGCACGAGTAGTCCTGGGAACACGTCCAGCGGCAACTCTCTCCCGACCATCTCCGCAATGGTATTGGCCTTCGCCCCCGTAGCGTTGACGATAGCATCGGCATGAACCTCACCATCTTCCAGTTGCAGCATCACCCCTTCGCCCTCCACCTCGATCCCGCGCACCGCATTCCCGAAATGCTCGTGTGCACCGTTGCGGGTGGTAGCTTCCACGAGGGTTCTCGTCAGGGCAGGAGCATCGATCCAGGATTCTTCGGGGAAGTATGCGATCCGGATCTCGGTGTCTGGAAAAATGGCTCCAGGTTCGAGCTTCTCGTTTACGGCCGAGGCGGGGAGCATCTCGGCGGCGTAGGACCAGGAGCGCAGGCGTTCGACGCGACTTTCGAGGTTTTCCCGTTCTTCGTCCGCGGCCCAGATCAGGTTTCCCGAAGAGTAAAGCCAACCGCCGCCCATCTCAGCGTGAAGGCGCCCGTGTTCGCGCATTCCGGCCACGTTCAGCTCGAAGTAGTCGCGGGGAAGCTTGTTGTTGGCGTTGACCCAGGCGAAGCTGGTCGAAGTCGTGCCGGAACCCGGTTCCGCGCCGTCGATCATAACAACCTCAGCCCCGCCCTCGGAGAGCCAGTAGGCGACCGAAGAGCCGACGATCCCGGCTCCTATAACCGCGACCTTCAACGCGCCTCCACACCGAGCAGGATCGTATCATTC
>DASTKM010000208.1:0-3476 GCA_035715885.1 Rubrobacter sp. | reverse complement strand
TCCCCTGCGGAGCGGCAGTTCGTGCAGGCGTTCGTGCAGGCGTTCGTGCAGGGTCTCCTTGACCAGGGCGTGCCAGGAGCTTCCCGACTCGACCCAGACGGTAATGGCATAGCATGCGACGAGTTGCTGAGTGCCGGTGGTGGCCAGGCTGCAAGCGCTAGTAGGGCTTCACCACAACCTTCAGTCGATCGTGGCAGCCAGCTTCTAAATCGGTATGGCAACCTCTTGGAGGCTGGCGGACCCACTTCCGGTCCCTTACCGCTCATGCCCGACGGTGGCTGCCCACGAGAGTTCCCTACAATGCGGGACGGGGCCTGCTACCCGCGCTAAGAAAGTGTCAATTCATCTAAGAGTTCTAGCGGCTCCTCCACCTGCAGCCTACCAGCCTGGCGGTCGGCGCATCACCCGCAACCTTTACGCCCCGCGCCGCCTTAGCTCTGAGTAGGCCGCGTTTATCTCTTTCATCCTCTCCTCGGAATACTGCCTGGCCTCAGAACCCATGTCTGCAACCCTGTCAGGGTGATGGATGAAGGCGAGTTTCTTGTAGGCCTGGCTCACTTCTTGGCGAGATGCACCGAGGGGCACGCCCAGAAGCTGGTGGGCCCTCGTGGGACCCACTTCGACGGGTTGTGGTTCGTCGGGCTCGGCTTTGGGCGGCGGGGTATCTCGTGGGGTTCTGATGTGGTAGGTCTCGGCGAAGGCAGCGAAGGGGTCGGCGGGTTCTGGCCTCTTGAACAATCTCCTGAACCTCATACCTCCCCTTTATACTTGATTTTCGCGGCCTGGGACATTGGTCAAGGATAGATGATGCCTGCGGCAGCGAAGCGCCCCTGCCACCGTCAAGCGTGTTACAAGCTATTCCGCCTTCGTGCCCATAATGGTAGAGAGGTCACCGTGCCGGCGCCCGGACAGGCTCTGAAGAAGCAAGTCCTATATAGAGTCGGCGGGCCAAGCTTCGACCACGCCGTATCTCATACGAAGGTGTGAGATACGGCGTCTACAGGAATTCTTCGGCCTTGGCGAGCTGGCCTGTCTTCTCGAAGGCCCTGTGGAGAAGCAGACGTCCCTCTGCTCTCTCCTCCTCGGTACGGGCCTTCTCTAGCACGGTCTTGACGGACTCCTCGATGGCGTCGGGCTCGAATGTGACATCTGGCAGGGCGATGACGACCTCTCTGATCTGGCGGTAGATAAAGTCGGGTTCGCCCGCGTATACCCACCCTCGGCGGGCGAGGACCCAGGCCCAACCTTTCATGCGAATGGTGTTCTCTATGTCCTCGTCCTCGAGCCCGAACATCTCGATCCTGAGCCTGTGGGCCGTAATTAGCTCCGGCTTTATACGTACGGTCGCTGGCATGGAGACAGTCTAACAGCGGCGCTTTGGCCGGCCACTACAGGACCCGTCCCGACTTTATCCTCGCCGCGAACCTGTCCCCACCGAGATGGTAGGCGAGGTGGCGCCAATCAGGGGCGTCGAGGAGGAGCACATCCGCTTTGTAGCCGGGCGAGAGCCTGCCGACGTCTTCGGCGCCGAGCACGTGCGCCGCGTTGGCCGTGCAGGCGCAGAGGCCTTCTGCTGGAGAGAACCCGAGCCGGGTGCACGCCAGGTTCATCACCAGCGGCAGCGACTCGCAGTAGGAGCTTCCGGGGTTGAAGTCAGTGGCGAGCGCCACGATCGCTCCCTCGTCGGCCAGGAGGCGTGCCGGAGGGAGGGGCAGGTCGAGGAAGAGCCCGCAAGCGGGGAGAAGTACGGCCGCAACATCGCTCTTCGCCAGCAGGAGAGCACCTTCATCCTTCGTGGCTTCGAGATGGTCCACGCTACAGGCGCCGAGCTCGAGGGCCAGCGGGATCGCACCCCGCTCGGAGAACTGGTCCGCGTGGAAGCGTAGCGCGAGCCCATACTCCCGGCACGCCTCGAGGTAGCGCCTCGCCTCAGGCGCCTCGAAAGAGCCACGCTCCAGGAAAACGTCGGCGAATCGGGCCAGGGGTGCTGCTTCTGGCAGCACTTCATGGATCACGAATTCCACGTACTCTGCCGCGCTATCGAACTCGGGTGGAACCGTGTGCGCTCCAAGAAAGGTTGGAACTACGTCTACAGGGCTACTGCGGCCTGCTTCCTCGATCGCACGCAGGGACTTCAGCTCCGTCTCGCGGTCGAGGCCGTAGCCTGATTTGGCATCCGCGGTCGTCGTACCGTGCTCCAGCATCCAGCCGAGGTGGCGCTCCACGGAAGAACGAAGATCCCTCTCACCTCCAGCCCGCGTCGCCGCCGCTGTCGAGCGGATGCCGCCGCCTGAGGCGTGGATCTCCTCGTAGGTAGCCCCGGAGGAGCGCAGCCCGAACTCCGCTGCCCGGTCTCCCAGGAAGGCCGGGTGCGTGTGGCAGTCGACGAGGCCTGGAAGCGCCACTTTCCCGCGCCCATCCACGCTCTCGTAGTCCCTGCCGGATGGAATCTCTCGCAGGATCTCCGCGGGCTGGCCGACCGCGAAGATGCGGTCCCCTGCTATGGCTACCGAGGCGGGGGAGTGGACGCGCAGCGCTCCGAACTCTCTGCCCCGGAGCGGACCCGTACCTACCGGGGTGACCGCGGCCGCGAGGTCGTGGATCAGTAACGTGACCTCAGCCATCCGTGTCTCCCCGGGCGTGTACTTTCCGTCCGTCCACCCACGTCCCTGCGACGATCCCGCTACCCGAGCCGAAGACGAGTGCCGAGGGAAGGTTTCTGGCTTCTAGGTCTGAGAGCGCAGGATGGGACAAGTCTATCTCTATGAGGTCAGCCCTGTCGCCTGCCTGCAGTCTGGCGCGGCCCCATCCAGCCCGCAAGAGATACGGCGTAGGTGAGGTCTCGTTCCCGGTGATGAGGACGTTCCTCTGTCCCGAGAGCCTGCGGGCGTTAGTCTCGATCTCCCGCAGCTCCTCGAAAGGGTCTATCCTGACGTGCGAGTCCGAGCCGACGGAGAGCCTGAGATTACGCTCCAGGATCTCCTGGGCCGGTAGGAACCCGTCGCCCAAGTTCCCCTCCGTGGTAGGGCAGGCGCACACGGAAGCATCATGTTCGGAGAGGAGATCCAATTCCCTCTCGCCGGCGTGCGTAGCGTGGACTATCGTGGTGCCAGTACCTAGGAAACCGGTCCGGGCGAGCAGCTCGATGGGGCGCATTCCGTGCTCCGCCAGGCACTCCTCGATCTCACGCGGCTGCTCGCCGGCGTGGATGTGCAGGCGGAGATCTTCTCGATGGGCGTACCTTCCGATCTCCTCCAGCCACCCCCGCGGGACCGCCCTGACGCTGTGGGCCCCGACGCCGATCTCCACTAGAGGACGTACTTCCGACCATTCCCTGAGATCATCCACCCTCTGAAGGAACGCTCTCACGGACTGGTCCCGAAAGCGCGGGAGGCCGTCCCGCGCGTAGGCGACAGGTAGCAGGAGGAGCCGGATACCCGTATCTTCAGCTGCCAGGGCTACGGCTTTCGCCAGGG
>DASTKM010000207.1:0-14130 GCA_035715885.1 Rubrobacter sp. | reverse complement strand
CCAAAATCGGCCAGCGACCAGCAGGGCGGGGCTTTTCCCTTCAGGGATAGCCCCGCCCTCATACTCTTTCTGGTAACCCTGAGCGAACTACTTCGGAGAACAACCCTCAAGGTGACGTTCGCAGTATTCGTCACCACCCCGTGTCATTTCGATCGTTGCCTCCCCGAACCTGTCGGAACTTCCGGTATCGAGAGGGACGTGAGACCGCGACTTGCCTTCCCTGCTATCCCTGGTCATCCAGCTCTCCAAAGCCTTGCTTTCTTGAGGCTCCACTTCACCGACTGCCGCACGAGCGGGGCAGCGATCAGGAGTGCCAAAAACCCACCTATGAGCACGGAGCGGGACACATCCTGACCCTGGTGCAAGCCGAGGAACGTGGAGGCTATTATGAGGGCCCCCAGCGTCGCGTAGCTCTCGCGGCGCAGCTCGTCCACCGCGTTGATGCCATACCCCGGGTACAGCCCCAGGACAGCCCGTAGCGCAACCCACACCGCGACGGGGAGGACGCCGGCGATCGTGTTGGTGGGGAGGACGCCGGCGATCGTGCTAGTGCCCCAGGCGGCCCGGATCAGGATCGCCACCCCCCACACCGCCAGCGCGAGCACGACGTCGGAGAAGATCAAGACCAAGGTGGAGATCCTCTGCGGGTTCATTCGCTCACCCCCGCTCGGTCGCTGGGCCTGCCACTGCTAACTCTACCGCAGCCACCACCGCACTGACTAACATAACCATCTTCCTCATCCGTCGTCCTCGGGCGTAGTTTTTATGCAGGCCCTACGAGCCTGGGTGAAGAGAGCCTCTCCTCTAGAAGCTTTCTACCCACTGTGCACGCCACTCGGGCGCTTCGAAGGGCTCGGCGAAGTACCCCCTGTCCGCTTTGATCATACCGTCCTCAAACCCCACAATATCGCAGACATTCATGCGCTTGCCGTGGTAATCGAGTTGGCAGACATAGACCTTTCCGCCGTGAACATGATGCCACCCAGACAGGGCATGCACATCCCCCAGTTAGGGTATCTTTGATGTTACTGGGGCCTTGCTAGACGCTGCGAACTCTGTAGAAAACCCTTCTACAAAGTTGGGTGAATAGAACCGTAGCGAGCCATCCAGGCGAGGTTGCTGTAGGGCCGAACTCGTGCCTATACTGTGAAATCTGGGAGCTAAGGAAAGGGAGCATAGGATGGCAGGCGACCAGCACGGCCGATACTACGCCCAAGAGCTTGCGGTGGATCAGAACGCGAATATCAGGGAGCAGATTCAGAGCGCCCTCGACGAAGGCGACAGGCACGAGTGGCATCTCGTCGGGGTGTCGGACGTGATGGCGGAGCACGTAATCCTGTTCTGGGACACCGAGAGAGCCAGCTTCGGTATAAGCCACAGACAGTAGCCAGTCCAGTCATGGCTTGGCGCTTCGGTGAATGGGGCAGTCGCAAGGGGGGCTCTAGTAGGGAGCCGGAGAGTGTAAGGAGGTAGACGAGATGACCATGAGACCTTACCGCGGTTTCTACGACATGCAGAGCGAGATGAACCGGATGTTCGACGAGGTGTTCGGCGGCCTCTCCCGCAGGGGTGGGAGGCAACAGTTGGATGAGCCGACCCGGTGGGCGCCGGTGCTCGACGTACTGCAAGAAGACGGGGACATCGTCGTCAGGGCGGAGTTGCCCGGTGTGAAGCCGGAGGACGTAGACATCACGTTGCACGATGGGGTACTGACCATCTCCGGGGAGCGCAAAGCCGAGGAGCAGCGTGAGGGTTCTGGCTATTATGTGCGGGAGCGGCGCTATGGTTCGTTCAGGAGGAGCATGACGTTGCCGCAGGGTGTCGATGAGAGCAAGATCAGTGCCCGTTTCGACGGTGGTGTACTCGAGGTAAGGGTCTCTGGCGCGGCCGCCGTGCATGAGCCGAAGCGCATCCAGATCGAGGCCGGCGACGAAGGTACGGGCGAAGGCGCGTCAGGCGGTTAGGCGACCGCAGGGAGTGCACGCCGGAGGTGGACCGGGGCCCGTATCGGGCCCCGGTTTTTCGTGGGCCAGCGGTTACACTTGCAGCGTATGGGGGATGTGGAGCGACGGATAGAAAGAGAACGTGCCAGGGTCGAGGCCGAGTACAGGCAGGACCTGAAGAGCTCGGTCCTCTTCGAGAAGAGGATCAGGGCCCGCTGGCGGGAGAAATGTCTGGCCAAGAACCGGCGAATCGCCGAGTTGGAGGAGCGCATCGTAAAGCTGGAGCGGAGCCTCGGGGAGAAGGAAGAACTCTAGATCACGGTCTACTCTTCGGGGAGGTACGATGAGATCAAGTCGGCGTAGAGCCGTTGGCCTCCGGGGCGGAGATGGTAGCCGTCTCTGTAGAAGATCTCAGACCGGTCCGCGCTAGCCGAGTGCCAGTCGACGAGCACGGCGTTGGGGTATCTTTCTACCCCTTCGGTGATCACCTCGTTGTTGGGCTCCTCCCAGGCGCGGGGTACTGACACGTTGACGAATACGACCCTGTCTACGCCGGAGAGTATGCGCATGATCTCGTCGAACTGTCCTCTGGTGAACGTACCGTTGTTACCAAGGTGCACGATCACCACATCCCCAAGTTGCCCCAAGGCGCGACGGTATCTAAGAGTGTCGGTAGCAGCATAGACCTGTAGTCCGACCTCCGCGTCGACGACCGTGAGCCCCTGTATGTGTTTCTGCAGTCCTCCGACGGCGCCGAGCATTACCGAGTCGCCGATGGCGCTCACGGAGCCGGTAAACTCGGAAGTACCGGTTCGCCCGCTATCCCAGGTCTTCTTCGCCGTCGTCTGTGCCTTGACCTGCTCGTGGCTTTCTTGTCCGAGAGATGGCCTGTCCTTCCTGGAACCGTCTATCCCGGCCGTGGAGGACGCATGGTGCGATTGTTCCACTGTATGTACGGAGTTCATGGAGGCCAGGTAGGAGGGTTTCTCTGGCGGTTCTGCCTGGGCCACGGCTACGCCGAGCAGGGCGCAGGAGGCCAAAATGGGCACGAGTGCCCCGGCCCACTGCAGGCGGAGCCGCCGGCGCAGCGGTCCCCGCGCCTCGCGGAACGTCCTCCAGGCCCGTTCCAGGGCGCCGCGGCGTATCGGTGTCTCGATGTAGCGGTAGGAGAGGTCAGCCAGCACGACCGTCGCGGTCAGGCGAAGGGCGAGCAGGGGCAACCCGTCGATCGGCACGTCGAGGTCAGGGCGGGTCACCATGAAGACCGGCCAGTGCCAGAGGTAGATGCTGTAAGAGCGCACCCCGACCCAGCGCAGCGGGGCCGACCCCAGAAAGCGCGAACCTATGAGGGCATGCGGGTGGACGAGGGCCATGATCGTCGCCGTCGTTGCGAGCCCGACCAGCGCGAGCCCGCCACAGTAGAGGAAGGGTTGGAACTCACCCAGGTTGAGACAGAACCAGACCAGGGCCCCCAACGCGGCGAAGCCGACGACGTCCAGCAAGAGTGGAGCTGTCCACCCCCAGCGGCGCCTGAACCGGGACCGGCCCGGAAGCCTGAGCCTGTGATGGCGGGTCTCGGAAGTACGGTACTTATCGCCGGGCGACCACAGCAAAGCGAGCGCGGCCCCACACAGCAACCCCGTAGCGCGCGTGTCTGTACCGTAGTAGATCCTGGACGGGTCTACGCCTGGCACGTACAGGAGCGCCATGGTCACAGCCGATGCCACGGCGCCAAAGAGCGCGACGGTCAGCACGCGCCGTCGCCTGAGGCGCGTCGCTCCGATACAGAGCCCGAGGGCGAGAATCGGCGGCCACATCAGGTAGAATTGCTCTTCGACGGCGAGTGACCACAGATGTTGTAGCAGCGAAGGACGCCCGACGGCCTCGAAGTAAGACTCCTGGCCGAAGATCAGATACCAGTTGGTCACGTACCCGAAAGCAGCCAGCACATCGCCGCGCAGCCCCGCTACCTCACCAGGCAGGAAGACCACGGCGAAGGCCAGGGTAACCACTAGCAACACGTAGAGCGCGGGGAGGAGCCTCCTCGCGCGCCGCAGCCAGAAAGTCTTCAGGTCTATGCGACCCCTCTGGCGCCACTCCGCGAGCAGGAGCGCGGTTATGAGGTAGCCGCTTATAACGAAGAAGACCTCGACCCCGAGGAAGCCCCCAGGGATCCAGGCCAGGTCAGCATGGTAAAGGAGTACGGCGATGACGGCGAACGCGCGCAAGCCGTCCAGGCCCGGACTGTAAGGGAGGCGTACGTCAGGGGTGCCTTGCGTTGCTCCGGCGCGTCTGTACGGTCCCTTGCCGCCCATCTCGGGGTCGGCCATCTGCGGTTGTCGCAGCGTATGTTCCGTAGGTTCCCGCCCTCCTAAAGTAGGAAGATGATCCTAGCACAGTCTCAAAGTGCTATGCAGGCCAGCCGGATAGAAAAATACTACAAGTACTACAAGTAGTACTGTTTGGTCGGCCCTTCCCGCTCTTCAGGCCGCGGCTCGTTGCTCATGTTGGGGATTGCTTCCGGCGTCCGAGTCTACAACGGATGCCCGGTACTGTAGTGCGAGGTGACCTTTAGAGAGAGGTCTTCGGACCAACCCCTGGGGCGGAGATCTCATCTTTCAAAGCACGGCTCTCCGCGTCGAGGGCTGCGAGGTCTTCTCCAGCACTGGTCATGCGGGCGTGCTCGGATCGGACGAAACGGGTGTAGGGGGCTATGGCTTCCCGCATACGCTCGACGGAGCGGTTCGCCTCAACCTCGAACTGACGTCTGACGACCTCACCCAAGCGCATGCGCAGGGAGTCTGTGTTCTCACGGAACTGCTCGCGGGCCTTGCGCCGGCGGTTCGGGAGGATGACCAGACCGTAGCCGGCCACTATCGCGGCGGCCACAATCCCCGTCACGTCGAGGAAGCGCGTCGTCGCGATGGCGACGACGAGGCCCCCGATACCGGCGGCCCCGACTTCGAGCGCGGCGGTCTGGGTGACGGCGCCCTGGATGGAGAGCGCCAGCTTCTCGGACTCGCGCTCCCTGTCATAGCGCTGCACCACGTCCTGGGCGTTCTTGCCGACGGACTGGATGAGCCGGCCGCGGTTGTACTCGAAACTGTCGCCCATCTCCCCGATCAAGCGCCCGTCGTAATCGGCCTGGCGGCGGCGGTTGACGTACTCGACGACCATGCGCCACTGCTTGAGATTCCTGTCGACCATCCAGTCTATGAGCTCTTCCACCCGCTCGTCCACAAGGTCCTCGGTGTCTGCCACGACCTCCCGCTCGAACCGCTCGCTCACCTTCTCCTGGCGGAAGAGCTCGCGGATGTTGGCGAAGCGGATGTTCTCCTCCAGCCAGGCGTCGCCCCGCTCGCTCATCTTCAAGACTATGTTCTCGATCTCGGCTATCCGCGCCTCGAAGTCCCTGCCCATGTCCTCTTTGTATAGTTCGAGCTGCGACTCGACGTTCTCTGCGGTCCTGAAATCCTCTTCGAGGAGCGCCAGGCGCTCGTCGACCGCTCCCCTGTAACGCCGGTTCAGCTCGCCGACCACACCGAGTGGGCTCTCCATCTTCAGCCGGACTCTTCCACCTTCATCGAGCAGGTCTGTGACGTAGCTTTCGAGCTCTGCGAAGCCACTCGCCTTCATGAGGGCGTCACGCTCCATGGCGTTCGTCGCCGCTTTGGCTTTGCGAGCCAGGAGAGCCGAGACGAAAAAGATCGGGGGTGTCAGGCCGAGAGCCGAACGTATGCCGCCATCCACAAAGGAGCGAACCTCCTCGACCTTCGATTCGTCGGCCAAAAGGTCAGCCTTGTTGATGACGAGCAGGATCTTCTTCCCCCAGTCGCGGATGAGCTCGAGGTACCCGCGCTCGCTCTCGGTGAGAGGCCGCTCGGCGGAGGTGACGAACAACACCAGGTCACTCCTCGGCACGAAGCCTCTGGAAAGTTCCTCGTGGTGGCGGATGATCGCGTTGGTCCCGGGCGTATCGACGATGGCGATCTCACGCAGGAACTCGTTGGGATACCCCTTCTCCAGTACCTCGTCTCTCCGCCCCTTCTCAACGGGCTCGTCGGCGTGACGCAATAGGGTGATGCGGGACGTTGTCGGCGTGACGCCCTCTTCAGCGATGTCGGCCCCGAGCAACGCGTTGACGAACGCTGACTTACCCGAGTTGAACTCGCCTACGATGACCAGCAAGAACAACTCCTCGAGGTCCTGGTGCGCCCGCTGGACGAGATCAATGTCCTCCGAGGGAGCGCCGAAGTCCTTGAGGGAGGATACCAGCTTCTCTAGAAGCTCCCGCTCCCGCTCTACCAGCGCCTCGCGGCGCTCGTCGAGTATACGCACCGCTTATACCTCCCTCTGCATACAAGCATTATATACGCCTGACGGTTTCGCCGTGCCCCGCTCGTGGTAACTAGAGGAATAATCATCCGGCAAGCACTACAAATGGAGGCTGCGTGAACTACAGAACGCTCGGCAGAACGGGCCTGAAGGTATCGGAGATTGGCTACGGGGCGTGGGGCATCGCCGGCGATGCCTGGCTCGGCGCGAAGGACGAGGAATCGCTGAAGGCCCTGAACAGAGCCGTAGACCTCGGTCTCAATTTCATAGACACAGCCCTGGCTTACGGGGAAGGACACAGCGAGCGGCTGGTAGGGAAGTTGGTCCAGGAGAGGGACGAGACCATTCACATTGCCACCAAGGTCCCGCCGAAGAACAGGGTCTGGCCTGCTCCTGAGGGTATCCCCCCTGAAGAAGCGTTCCCCGGAGATTACGTCAGGGAGTGTACTGAGCAGAGCCTCTCCAGCCTCGGGTTGGACACCATCGACGTGCAGCAGTTCCACGTCTGGCAGGATGACTGGGTCGGTCAGGGCGATTGGCTCGAGGCGGTCGAGGACCTCATGAGAGAAGGTAAGATCCGCGCTTTCGGCGTCTCCATAAACGACCATCAGGCATCCAACGCGGTGAGGCTCATCGAGACCGGTGCGGTAGATACGGTGCAGGTGATCTACAACGTCTTCGACCAGAGCCCGGAGGACCGGCTCCTTCCAGCCTCCCAGGAACACGATGTGGGCGTCATAGTCAGGGTACCCTTCGACGAGGGCTCCCTGACGGGTAGGATCACCCCCGATACCACCTTCGAAGAAGGCGACTTCCGCAACGACTACTTCCGCGGCGAACGTAAGCAGGAGGTCTACGACCGCGTGCGGGTCATCGTCTCCGAGCTCCGGGCGAGCGAGGACGAGATAGCCGAGATAGCACTCCGCTACGTCCTGAGCCATCCTGCCGTCTCGACCGTCATCCCTGGCATGCGCTCCGTCCGCAACGTCGAGCGCAACATGGCTGTCGGCGACGGTAAGGGACTCCCTGAGGATCAGGTGCAGGTACTCAAGAACCATCGCTGGGACCGTAATTTCTACGCTTAGAGCAGCAGATCAGCACTTCAGCATGGCAGCTCTTGGTTTTCTCAAGTAGGCACGCGTCGCAGTAGGTCAGTACCTCTGCGAATCCGCTCCTGCGTCGTCTGCTAGACTTCGTCGGACATGACAGGGAGCGAAGAGGCAGGGCTGTGGTAGATCATCTCGTCTTTCTCGCTGTTCGGGAGGAGGCTTCGCCTGAGGAAGTCGAGGATCTCCTCTCGTCTATCCGTGCTCTCAGAGATGAGGTACCGAGCACTGTGGACCTCTCCGTGGGCGAGGACTTCTCAGGGCGCTCGGGAGGATACACTCACGCCCTCTTCGCCAGGTTCGAGGACGTTGCCGGTCTTCGGGAGTACATGGAGCATCCAGCACATCTGACCGTCGTCGAGAAGCTGGATGCAACCACGACAGGCCGCATCGTCGTCGACTACGAATTCTAGGTCTGTGGAGATGTCGGAACACGAAAACTTAACGGCGGGCGGGCTGAAGAGCAGGCTCGATGCGGGAGAACGGCCCATACTACTCGATGTGCGCGAGCCGTGGGAGTTCGAAGCCGCCCGCATAGAGGGTTCGACTCTCATCCCGATGTCCCGGCTGGAGGAGCGTTTTACGGAACTCGACCCCGCATGCGAGACCGTCGTGATCTGCCACCAAGGCAACCGCAGCTCCTACGTCACCCGGGCCCTCCGGCGAGCCGGCTTCGAGAAGGTCATGAACCTCGAAGGCGGCCTCGATGCCTATTCCTCCGTGGACGCGTCTGTACCGAGGTACTGAGCCGAGGTGGCCTAGGTCTAGAGGAGGGTCGGAGTCTAGCAGCCCAGACCCTTCCTGCCCCTATTCACCCAAGTGACCCATGGCCCTTGCCCCTCCAAGGGATGGCAGGGGTACAATCAGGTTTGTGACCTTTACTGAGCGACCGCAACATCTCACTCTCGTATTCGACGGTGCCTGAGGGTTCTGCACGCGATCAGTGCGCCTACTCAAGGCGCTCGATCGCAACCGTCGCGTGACGGCGGTGCCCTTCCAGAAGCGTGGCACCCCCGCTTCGGTAGGACTCACCCTAGAAGAGTGCAAGGCGAGCGCCTGGGCCATAGCACCCGATGGCGAGCGCTACCGCGGTGCCGAGGCGGTGAACGCCTTAGTGGCTGCGGCCCTCGGAAGTGCCCTCCCGCTGCTCGTGTATAACCTACCTGGCATCAGGCAACTGCAGGACTTAATCTATTCCCTCATCGCCTCCAAGCGCAATCGATTGCCCGGTGACACACCCTACTGCACCCAACACCCGGCTGAGTGTGGAGAACACTTCTGAAGAGCTTGTCAGGGACCGCGAGGTTCTACAGTCTCTCGGGGAAAGCTCATTCACCCAACCTCGTAGAACGTGTTTTCTCAGACGTAGCGCCATCCCCCCGACTTTGCTATCTTAGGCACTAATGCTCCGGTGGGGAGCGAGAGGAGGAATGATAACTATGGCGGGCGCTACGGAATTTTCCCCAATGGGAGCACTGGACATCGCGGGGTTGCGGGACGGGTTCAGGGGTCAGCTACTCAGTCCTGAAGACCCCGGCTACGACGATGCTCGCAGGGTGTGGAACGGGTCGATCGATCGTTTCCCGGCCCTCATCGCGCGGTGCGCCGGCGTGGCCGACGTCATCGCGGCCGTGAAGTTCGCCAAGGACAATGGCCTTCTGGTTGCTGTACGTGGCGGTGGGCACAGCTTCCCCGGCTACTCGGTTTGTGACGGGGGGCTCGTTATCGACCTCTCGCTGATGAAGGGCATCCGCGTCGATCCGGAAGCGTGCACGGTGAGGGCCCAGGCTGGAGTGCTCCTCGGAGAGCTCGATCGGGAGACACAGGCGTTCGGGCTGGCGGTCCCGTCCGGCATCGTAACGCACACCGGGCTTTCGGGACTTGCTTTAGGCGGCGGGATCAACTGGCTGATGCGCAAGTACGGGCTTACCATCGATCAGCTTCTATCCGTGGATCTGGTCACTGCCGAGGGTGAACTTGTCAAGGCGAGTGCGTCGGAGAACGCTGATCTGTTCTGGGGATTGCGGGGAGGGGGTGGCAACTTCGGCATCGTCACCGACTTCGAGTTCCGCCTCAACCCGGTGGGGCCTATCGTGCTCGCCGGGCCGATCTTCTGGCCCATAGAGGAGTCACCGAAGGTCCTACGCTTCTACCGTGAGTGGATCGCGGAGGCACCGGACGAACTCATGACGATCGTGGCCCACAGGAAGGCGCCACCACTTCCCTTCGTCCCCCGAGAATTGCACGGCAAGCTGGTCGTGGGCGTCGTGTGCTGTTATTCGGGAACGGTGGAGGAGGGGGAGAAGGTCATGAAGCCGCTCAAAGTGTTCGCATCTCCGGTGCTCGATCTGTGCGTGCCCAAACCCTTCCTCACCCACCAGGCGATGTTCGATCCGTCGTTTCCGCACGGGTGGTGGTACTACCTGCGCGCCTGCGACGTCGCGCAGCTCACAGACGAGGTTATCGACATCACAGTCGATCACGCGTTGCGGATCAAGTCCCCGCTCAGTACTTTCGTGATCTGGCAGCTCGGAGGGGCGGTTGCAGGCGTGGGCGAGGACGAGACAGCCTTCGGCGGACGCAGCGCCGGGCATACGTTCAACATTGCCGGCATCACCGAGTCGGCAGAGGGCTTCGACGAAGAGCGGGAGTGGGTTAGGAACTTCTGGTCAGCCCTCGAGCCCCACCACACGAGCGTCTACGTGAATTTCCTCATGGAGGAAGGCGAGGAGCGGATCCGCCAGGCCTACGGGGCCAAGAAGTACGACCGGCTCAAGTCGTTGAAGCGTCGCTATGACCCCGACAACCTCTTCCGCCTCAACCAGAACATCAATCCCGACGTCACTGTGTGACGACATCTTGTAAGGCACCATAGCAACAGAGGGAAGGGCCACGACGAACCAATCTCGGCCTTTCCCTTCGCCTGTTCACCCAAGTGCGTGGAAGGGGCTTTCTCCGAAATCCGCATACACGATCCTGCATAACACTGGACCGATTCACGTCGAAAGTATTCGATAGAGTACTAATTGGCACGAAACCCTCGTCACTACATCTTGTGGCGCTGAATAAAGATTCACCCGGAGCTAGCCCGCTCTGACTATCTCCTCGATCCGTCGGTAGAGCCCGGAAGCCAGACCTTCTGGTTCTGAGGAACGTTCGGCGAGTAACTCAGCGGCGTGGCGCGATTCGGTCTCGCCGGATATCTCGAAGGTAAGGACCACGGGCTCGGGGTCGTCGAGGCCGAGTTCCTCGGCGATGACCCGGCGGACTTCAGAAACTTCGCCACCCGTCTTAGCGGAGATCTCGCGGCTTGCGGTCTCCGGGTCGAACTCCTGGCAGACCTCGATACCGCCCCCCAGACGCCGCTCCCACCACCACGGGGCGCTTACGCCCGTAAAGCTCTCACGCACAAGGGCCATCGCGCTGTCTGCGAGAAGTTGGTTGAGGTACTCGGGCATAGGTATTTTATACCAGCCGAGGGCTTACCTGCGCCGATCCGCTACTATACAATGCGATGAGGGAAGGAGTTATCCGATGCTTCTCGTAAAGGACTCGATGACCCGTGAGATCGTGACGCTCGCGCCGGATGAGACGGCGGGAACTGCGCTCGCCCTGTGCAGGGAAAGGCGCATCAGGCACCTTCCGGTCCTCAAAGAGGGGAGACTCGTCGGAATAGTCTCGGATCGGGACCTGCGCTCTTCCACCCCCGCGCTCGGAGATCCCGCGCGGGCCACGGCCCTGCAGGAGATCCTGGTAGAAGATGTGATGACAAGCGATGTGGTCTCCGTCCTCCCCGACGACCCCATAGAGCAGGCGGCGAACACGATGCGGGATCGTAGGATCGGCTGCCTACCCGTAGTCGAGGACGATGAGCTTGTCGGCATCCTCACCACCTCGGACGTGATGGATGCGCTGGTCTACCTGGTCGGCGCCAACGAGCCTGGGAGCCGCATGGAGATCGCGCTTCCTGACAGGCCGGGGTCCCTGGCCGGCGCGGCCGGCGTCTTCGGGATGTGCGGCATAAACATCGTTAGCGCCGCTATGGGGCCGACGCGGGAGCCCGCTGACGCGGGAGAGCCCAGAGAGCGCATCGTCGTGTTCAGGGTAGACACTATCGACACGGCAGAGGCAGTCGGATACCTTGAGGAGGCCGGGTATTCTGTTCTGTGGCCGCCCAGGCCTTGAGCGGCCAGGCTGCCATTGTCCACGACCTGGCCCTGGAGAACTATGGCTTCGGCGGTGACCATCCGTTCGATCCCCTGCGCGTCAGGCTGGCACTCGAGCTCTGCGAAGCCCTGGGTCTTCTGGAGGATTACCCCTTCGTCTCCTCGGGGCCCGCGACCGACGATGACCTGACGACGGTCCATAGCCTCACCTACGTGCGCATGGTCCAGAAGGCCGGGAGATCCCTCGGCCCCCTGTCCGACCTGCTGGATTACGGTCTCGGGACCCCTGACAACCCCATCTTCCCTGACATGCATGAAGCCTGCGCCCGCGTGGTAGGGGGTGTGCTCGCCGCGTGCCGGCTCGTAATGGCCGGTGAGGCGGACCACGCCATGTGCATCTCGGGCGGGCTGCACCACGCCATGCGATCCAAGGCCAGCGGCTTCTGTGTCTACAACGACGCCGGAGTCGCTATCTCACGCCTCAAAGAAGAGTATCCCGGCATCCGCATTGCCTACGTCGACACCGACGCCCACCACGGCGACGGTGTGCAGTGGATGTTCTACGGCGATCCCGACGTCCTGACCGTCTCCATGCACGAGTCGGGCCGCTACCTCTTCCCCGGTAGCGGCGGGGTCGATGAGAAGGGCCGTAACGGCGGTGTCGGCTTTTCCGTCAACGTGCCGCTCGAGCCCTTTACGGACGACGAGTCCTGGATCTCCTGCTTCGAGGCCGTCGTCCCCATGGCCCTTGGTGCCTTCGATCCTGACCTCATCCTCTCCCAGAACGGCTGCGACGGCCATGCCCTCGACCCCCTGACACATCTCTTTGCAACGACCCGCTTCTACGAGCACGTGCCCCACCGGATACACGACCTGGCCCACCAGCTCTGCGGAGGCCGCTGGGTCGCAACCGGCGGCGGAGGCTACGACATCTGGCGCGTCGTCCCGCGCGCCTGGACCTCACTCTGGGCCGCCGTCTCCCACCAGGAACTGCCCGAGAAGGTATCCGAAGACTGGCTCGGGAAATGGAGAGTAAAGAGCCCGGTCGGGCTGCCGCCTCTCATGCGCGACGACCCTGAGGATTATCCGCAAAGACCGAGTACCGCGAAGATAGCGGAACGTAACCTTCGCACGGTCGACGAAGTAGGCGAGAGGGTGTTGCCCCGGATTCAGTAGGGCAAGCGGGGTTGCGCATCCGGCGTCGTCGCGGTATTTTGCCTTACGTGACCAGTTCGGCGATCCGGAGATGAAAGTGCGAAGCATACCAACGTTACATAGCGTAGCAGACCCCTCCGCCTCTTCGACCGAGACGAAGCCTGGAATAGAGATAGAGCGCCGCGTCACCCAGGAACCCCCTTACAAGGTCATACTGCACAACGACGACTACACGCCGATGGAGCACGTCGTTGCCGTGTTGCAAAAAGTGATTCCGCGCATGTCCGTAAAGAGGGCCGTGGACATCATGATGGAGGCCCACACCAAGGGCAAAGCCGTCGCCACCAAGTGCCACAAAGAGCTGGCCGAGCTCTACCAGGACGGGCTGAACAACGAGGGCCTCATCTCCACCATAGAACCCGACTAGGCGCGTCACTAAAGGAGGCGTTGGGAACCGCGTTGTACGATCGTATGATCGTACAAAGACCTCTGGCCGAGAAAGCAATTATGACTCCTCTGCAAATCATCCGCCGGGCACAGGCCGGCACGCTCATCGGCGAGGATGGCAACGTCGTCACGTTGGAGCTTTTCCCTGGCCTCTCCCGCACAGAACTGCAGGAGTTCGCGAACCGGCTACCGTGTCGTATCCCGCCAGAGATAGAGGAGTTGCTCGGCGCGTGTCGAGGTTTCTACGGCACGCTCGAACAGGTCGATTTTACCGGTAGGGATCTCATGTTCGAGTTTGAACAGGCATTCCCGGATGGCCTCCCGATCGCGGCTGACGGCTATGGCAATTTCTGGGTTGTGGATCTACATCCCGGTACCACGAGGTGGGGTCCTATCTACTTCGCGTGCCACGACGCGCCCGTGATCCTTTACCAGGCCGACTCGCTGGAACAGTTCTTGAGTGAACTGTTCCGGATGTTCGAGCCACCGCACCAGAGCCTTATCGACGATGTTCACGAGGACCGGCTGGCCCACGTGTGGCGGACGAACCCCGGAGTTCTCTCCTACGAACATTGCCTCAGGTCCGAGGACCCCATCCTCTCGGCCTTCGCGCGCGAGCTCGGCGATAGCTTCCAGATAATCGACCTTCGCCTGGCGAAGCCGGGCGATGGCTTTTCCTGGGGCCGCTACGGCCCCAGGACCCAGATCAGACGCTTCGGCACGCACGCCGTGTTCGCCTATGAGAAGCCGAAGAGCGTCATCTCCCGGCTGTTCGCTCTTTAGCCCCCGATCTGGCTCATGGTGCGGTGGCGGGACTCCTCGGGGAGGGTGAGACCCGCTGCTGGCTTTATGCGCGCCGTCTCCCAAAGAACTTCGTGGATCGCCGGTATCGGGTCTTCCGAGCGGATGGCGTCCTTTACGGGGATGTCGAGGTCGGTGAGGAGGCAAGGGTGGATCTTGCCGTCCGCTGTCAGGCGT
>DASTKM010000206.1:0-11425 GCA_035715885.1 Rubrobacter sp. | reverse complement strand
TCTACTACGGCCCTTCGGGGGCGTTCTCCCAGGAGGTGATAAACGAGCTGGGCGACCCGCACGAGGAGCGCGGGTGGCGGTTGCCGCTGGAGATCTCGCCTACGGCCATAGCCGAGCTCATGGTCGAGAACAACCGTTGGGGTTTTGAGGGCTGGCCCGTCCTGGCGGTCAGGGAGATCCGCCGACGCAGGAACATAGGCTACCCGCGCATCGTCCGAGAGGTGGCCAAGCTGCTTAGGGCTACGCCTTTCAGGAACAAGTGCCCCGTGATGGGCATAGCGGCGGACCGCACGGGGGTTGGCGTCCACGCCATCCAGTCCCTCGCCGAGCACGGCGTGTACACCGATGCGGCCATCTTCATCCATGGTGGGCAAAACGACAAGCGTGATTCAGCCGGGGTGAACTTCTTCAACGTAGCCCAGCGCAACCTCATCGGCTACGCTCAGGGCCTCGCCGAGGAGACCGAGCGCGACCGGCTGAAGTTCAACCCCCTCCTGCCGCTGGCTGAGGTGGCGCGCAGGGAGCTTACGAACTTCCGGGTGAACCAGGACCCCAAGACCAACCACGAATCGTTCGGTGCCCCGAAGCGAGAGGGGGAGTTCGATGACATCGTCTACTCGGTGGCGATGGCGTGCTGGCTCAGGCACTATCACGTCTCAACCGAGGCGCAGTGGATGGGGGAAGTCGTCGGGCCAGACTTGAGGGGCCCGAATCCCTGGGCCGGGCTCTACTAAGAAGGGCGTCGCGCAAGGGTGAATAGGACACAGTGGCTGGAAACATGAGTCAAAATCAAGACGCTACGAGTAGATAAGTAATGAGCGACGGATGCACCAACGAGCTGCTGCAGGCCAACCCCGGGGGCTACCTGTGCTGGCAAGAAGAGCAGCGCGGTAAGGCCGAGCTCAAGCGCAAGCAAGCGGAGGAGAGGGACGATTCCGAGCAGTTTGCTCGGATGCTCATAGAGCGGGGAAGGGACCCTTCCAACTCCCGTGAGATGTACGAGCGGTGCCGCAACCACATGGCCCTCGAGGAGGTCATCTAGGATGAAGGAGGTTACCGCCTCGAACGGTTGTTGAAGGTGGTATGAACCTTGATCGTCTGTATGTCCGACACCACGAGCAGCGGGGGTTCTCCAGGGACTCCCGGTATTGCTGGAGCTGCTGATAAGCCTAGTCTAGGTTGGCGTGTGGCCCCTTGTACTCCCAAGCAAAGCAGCCCTTCTTCCACAAATCGGCCCAACCGCGCTTACTGGTGGTCGGTCCAGGCGCCTTGGTCGCGCCTTTGTTGAGCGTGTACCGATCCCCGGTCGGGTCCGCCTCCGTGGGGCCCGGCTGATCCAGCAAGCGGCACAGATCGATAAAGTGGGATTGCGCAGCCACTTTTCCTATTGCTCGACGGTGCTCTACTTGGTGACGAACTCTTGAGGGGTAATTCCTGCCACGCCA
Source organism: Rubrobacter sp. (assembly GCA_035715885.1). Taxonomy (GTDB): domain Bacteria; phylum Actinomycetota; class Rubrobacteria; order Rubrobacterales; family Rubrobacteraceae; genus Rubrobacter_D. The sequence continues at coordinate 9,980 of DASTKM010000206.1, read as the reverse complement.
TCTATGCTAACAACACTCCTCCTTCGCCGCTCTGAACGGATTCATAGAACGGATTCATACCCAGGCACATAGAGCCTACCCTACCACGTTCGTAGTCTAATGTTACCTTTTGTGGTATAATATTCGCATATAATCCCCCATATGGAGGTGGACGTGAACAGGCTGCAGGAACTGCGAATAAACCGGGGTCTCAGTCAGCGGCAGCTGGCCGAACTGGCCGGGATCGCCAACACCAGCTTGTGGAAGATCGAGCGGGGCGGCGGGGCGCACCCGGCCACCCTCAAGAAGCTGGCCAACGTCCTGGGGGTGCTGCCCACGGACCTCCTCAAGAAGGGGCGATAGTCGTGCCCGGCGAGACATCGAACGGCCACGGCACTGACTCCTCGGAGCGCGTCGCCCTGTACATGCGCGTCTCCTCCGAGGAGCAACGCGACCGCGAGACCATCGAGATCCAGCGCGGGTTCCTGCAGGAATACTGCCGCCTCTACGGTCTGGAAGTGGCACAAACCTACGCTGATGACGGTGTATCTGGCACCATCCCTCTGCATGAGAGGCCAGAAGGTAGGCGGCTCCTCGAGGACGCCAAAGAGCGCAAGTTCTCCACGCTCCTCGTCTACCGTCTGGATCGGCTCGGTAGGTCCCTCCTGGTAACCGTCGAGGCCCACGACAGGCTACAGGCCTTGGGCGTGGCCCTGAAGAGCGCCACCGAGCCCATAGACACCTCCAACCCCAGCGGCAGGCTCATCTTCCAGATGCTTGCGTCGTTCGCGGAGTACGAGCGCGAGACCATCCGAGAGAGGACGCGGGCAGGCCTGCACCGAGCGTACAGGGGCGGCAAACACTTCGGAGCGGCGCCCTACGGCTACCGCACCGACGACCACGGATTGCTCCAGGTGGTGCCCGAAGAGGCGGAGATCATACGCGAGATCATCGAGAGCGTCGCCGAAGGCTCCACGCTCTACGCGGAGGCCAAGCGCCTCAACGATCTCGGCCTCGCCACCCCTGGATGGCGCTACGGCAACGGCAAGAAGCGCCCGGGCGCCAAGCTCTGGTCTGTCATGACGGTCTCCAACATCGTTCGCCAGAGCGCCTACTCGGGCGTCCACAGGGTCAAGACGAACGGCGGCAAGGACGTCATCGAGCAATCGGTGCCGGCCGTACTCGAGCCGGGTCTCCAGGAGCGGGCGATGGCCGTTCTCGAGGAGAACTCGAGGTACCGCAACCGGAAGAACGATCGCAGGTACCTGCTGAGGAGTCTCGTCCGGTGCTCCACCTGCGGCGGCGCCTGCACGGGCCACACCTCGAGTAGGAGAGGCAAGAAATATCACTACTACGCATGCCGTGCCGCAAAGACCTACAACTTCGGCATGGCGCCACCGCATAAGGCCTCCTTCGTGAGCGCCGAATGGCTTGAGGAGCTGGTGTGGTCGGACGTGCGCCGTTTCCTGGAGGCCCCTGGAGAGGTCCTTGAGCGCCTGCGCGAGCAGCACGACGCAGCAGACGACGCCGGAGAGCTCGAAGACCGCAGGAAGGAGCTCGCCAAGCGTCTCGCCGCCAAGCAGGCCGAAAAGGACCGGTACGTCAGGGCCTACGCCCAGGGACACATCTCGGAGGAGGAGCTAGAAGTTTATCTGGCCGAACTGAAGAAGCAGACCGACAACGTGCGGGTCTTGCTGGCCTCGATCGAGGCAGAACTCTCGGAGAGACGGGAGCGGACGGCGTTGACGGACACCACGCACGCCTGGCTCCTCTCGCTCAGTCAGTGCTTGGACGAGGTCGAGGAGGACACGCCCGAGGGGTTCGAGAAGCGCAAGCAGCTCGTCGGGTTGCTCGTGGAGTCGATCTCGCTCGGCAAGAGCCAGCAGGAAGGCCGGGCCGAGGTCCAGATAACCTACCGTTTCGGACCGTCCCCGGCCCCTGACGCCGAGTCCGAGGAGGACTTGTCTATGCCTGTTGTCAAGAACGGTAGCCGATCGTAGAGAACGAAGCGCTCGAAGGCAGGGTAGAACTCGCTTGTCGTAACGGGGGTGCGGGAGAATGAGGCGAGGGGTTCCTTGCCCTCCTCACCCTTGCCTGGCTGGTGCAGAGTAATGTTGACGCTCTGTTCGTCGATCTCGACAACGTTATAAGAAGGCGGCATCGTGCCGCGCACGCGCATGGTCGATACGGTTCCTGAGTGAACGATCCTCACCCCCGAGATGCTCCAGACGTAAGGGACGTGCCTGTGGCCCGAGAGGACCATGTCGATCTTCAGCTCGCGCAGGATGGCCATCACGTCGCCGGCGTCACGCAGGTTGTTGACGTCGCGCCCCGTGCCTGGGACGGCGAGGATGTGGTGGTGGATCATGAGTATCCTCGGCCCACTTTCCCAGTCGCGGAACTCGGAGTCGAGCCAGCTGTAGTGCTCGCGCCCGACCTCACCCTCGTCGAGATCCGGCTTGGTCGAGTCGAGCGCGACGACCTTGGCCTCTCCCTCGGGGACGGGAATCTGGGCCGACCTCTCCCTTATGCCGAAGAACTCCTCGAAGTGCCTGTAGCCGACATTCTTGGCATCGTGGTTGCCCATCGCGTAGATTACATTCGGACACTCCAGACGGTCGAAATACTCTTTCGCCTCCTCGAACTCCCAGCGATATCCCTCCATCGTAAGATCCCCCACGATGGCCACGAGGTCAGGCTCCAGAGCGTTGCTCTCCTCGATGGTGGCCTCGAGGAGATCCTGCCGAAACAGTCCCGAACCCACGTGGACATCGGACATCTGTACTATTCGCATCTGTCACTCCCTTCTGAAACCTGGCCCTCCGATAGACTTCCCATTGTCTTTAGGAATGCCTTCGCCTGCTTTAGCTGCTCATCGACGGAACCGGGGGCCGTGGAGCCGGCAGAGACCTTGTTCTGCACGCTTCCGCGCGGCGTAAGCAGCCCATCAGGCACCTCCCATAGCGCGGGATGCGCCGCCACGAGCTCTTCTTGCGGCACATTCTCTAGCGGCACTCCCAGTTCCTCGCACCTCCGCACGAGCCTCCCTACGGCGTCATGGGCTTCTCTGAAAGGTATTCCCTTCGCTGCGAGGAAGTCCGCCAGCTCCGTGGCGAGGGCGAAACCCCCTGCCGCCTCGGCCATCCGTCCTCCGTCGAAGCGCGCTGTCCGCAACATCTCGGGCAGGACGGCGAGCATGGCGAGCACAGAGTCGACCGCGTCAAAGAGAGGTTCTTTGTCCTCCTGGAGGTCTTTCGAGTAGCCGAGCGGGAGGCCTTTGAGGGTGATCAGGACCCCATTCAAGTCCCCGATGAGGCGGCCTGTCTTGCCGCGCATGAGTTCGTAGGCATCGGGGTTCTTCTTCTGGGGCATGATGGAGGAGCCCGAAGAGTATGCATCGCCTAAGGTGGCGAACCCGAACTCGGCGCTGGTCCACAGCACCCATTCCTCCCCTAGCCTGCTCAGGTGCACCCCGAGTACGGCGCAGGCGTAGAGGAGGTCGAGGACGAAGTCCCGCTCGGAGACCGCGTCCAGCGAGTTCGTGAACGGCTCCATCCCCAGCTCCTGGGCCGTGAGCCTGGGATCTACGGGATGCGGCGTACCGCCCAGGGCCGCCGCGCCCAACGGCGAGACGTTCGCCGCCTCCGCGGCTGCCTCGAACCTTCGGAGGTCCCGGCGAAACGCCTCGAAGTGGGAGAGCAGGTGGTGGGAGAGCAGGATCGGCTGAGCTCGCTGAAGATGGGTGTATCCGGGTAGAACGAGGCCCTTGTTTGTCTCGGCCAACCCGACGAGCGCGTGCATCGCGGCAAGCACGCCTGACCTTATCCGTTCTGCCTTCTCCCTGGCAAAGAGGTGCAGATCGAGGGCGGCCTGATCGTTGCGGCTGCGGCCCGTGTGCAGCTTTAGAGCAACGTCGCCCACGAGCTCCTTCAGCCTGCGCTCTACCGCCGTGTGCACGTCCTCGTCCGAGAGATCCCACGCGAACTCCCCCGACTCTACCTCCCGTAGCACCGCTTCGAGCCCACGTACCAGCGTCGCTGACTCTCTATCCGAGATTACCCCTTGCGCCCCCAGCATCTTCGCGTGGGCGACGGAGCCACGTATGTCGTGAGGAGCGAGACGGATGTCGAAGGGGATGGAGGCGTTGAGGCGCTCGAAGGCCTCTGCAGGTGGGGCTCCGAACCTTCCTCCCCACATCCGCCCAGACGTGTTCTTGCCTCCATCGCTCATGAAGCTTCTCCCTCCCGGCTCTTGTAGATGGAGACGGGGATCACGTCTGTGCCGGCAGGCTTCGACGGCGGCGCCTGCGGACTCGGAGCCTAGCCTCCGGCTCGCTCCTTGTCTTCAGACCGGCTCTTCCTCTGGTAGATCCTTACAGCGCCCTTTATGGTAGAGAGCCCGAGCGTGGCATGCCTCGTGCGGCTACCTATGAGCTCTCTACCCAAGGAGTCGATGAACTCTTCGTAGTCCAAATCCAGGACCTCTTCCATGCTGAGGCCCTCGCCCAGGATGCGCTCGACCACTATGGAGGTTGCCCCCATGCTTATGGTGTCACCCTGACCAGTCCAAGAGAGCCGCTCTATCTTGCCGTCGTCGCCTCCCTTGAGGTAGACAACCACCGACCCCCCGCACTCGGGGCTGCCGCCTGGCATGGCAACATCGGCGTCTTCTTGTACGCTTTCCTCGTTCTTGTGGCGAGGATTACTGGCGTGCTCCATCAGGAGCGCGGCGCCGTTCTTTTTGCGATCCGGCTCCTTACTCTTCGTCTCCAAACCTCTATCTCTCTATGGGAGCCCGCACTAGGTTACCCCACTCGGTCCAGGAGCCATCGTAGTTACGCACGTCCTCATAACCGAGAAGGTAATTCAAAACGAACCACGTGTGGGAAGAGCGCTCTCCTATCCTGCAATAGGCTATTACGTCGTCCCCCTGGCTGAGGCCGACCTCTCCCTCGTAGATCTCCTTCAGCTCATCGGAGCTCTTGAACGTCCCATCCTCCCTGACAGCCCTCGCCCACGGCACGTTAGCGGCCCCTGGGATGTGCCCTCCCCTCAAAGCGCCTTCCTGTGGGTAATCAGGCATGTGGAGTAGCTCGCCCCTGTACTCACCGGGGCTCCTCACGTCAATCATCTTTCCCCTGGCCTCCAGGTGCCTCTCCACGTCCTCCCTGAACGCCCTTATCCTGGAGTCGTCCCTCTGAGGAACGGGATAGTCAACCCTGGGAAACGAGGGCACCTCCTGGGTCATCTCGCGCCCCTCGGCCTCCCATTTCACCCTGCCACCGTCCATAACCTTCACGTTGTCGTGGCCGAAGAGTCCGAACACCCAGAGGGCGTAGGTCGCCCACCAGTTGTTCTTGTCACCGTAGAAGATGATCGTCGTGTCAGGGGAGATGCCCAGCTCTGCCATGAGGTTGGCGAAGTGATCCGGGTCCAGGTAATCACGCATAAGCGGATCGTTGAGGTCCTCGACCCAGTCTATCTTCACAGAGTTAGGCACGTGGCCGATGTCGTAGAGGAGCACGTCCTCATCCGATTCGACTATGCGTACGTTCTCCGTGTCGTCCAGGTGCTCAGCGACCCACTGGGTACTTACTAGGGCGTCAGGGTTCGCGTAACCTTTCTCCTGTATCTCCTGCTCCGTCATAGAGCCTCCTCAGTCATCTTGACTACTGCACGAGCGCACATTCTAACTTATCTCCGATAGAGTTTATCGAGTTTGAGTTCGGGAACGGACCGGGCACGTGGAGGCCTATTCTATCGGAGGGATCCAAGGGTATACTGCCCCTCCGCGAAAGCACACGGGGGCACGGCTTCCGGGTACGGACGCCAAATCTATCGGCACGTCGTTTATGACCACGTAGGGCGCTCAGTCCCTGTAGACAACGAGCTCGTCGAGAGGTCGGCGCGAGCGGCGCTTTGGCGGGTCGCCCTCAGCGTAACCGAGCGTGAGCAGCGCGTGGGGCACCAGCTTCGGGTCCAGGCCCAGCGCCTCGACAACCTTCTCAGGGCAGAAGAGGGGTGCGCACATCCAGCCTGCGTCGAGGCCTGAGTCGTAGGCGGTCAGCAGCGCATTCTGGGCGGCAGCCCCTAAAGACTGTACGGCCATCGTTGTCTCACCGCGCTGGCGCTCCGCATCGGGATAAGCATCGAGATCTTCAAGGTAAAGGCAGATCAAGACGAGTACCGGCGCGTCAAGCAGGCGTCTGCGGGAGCCTTCGAGACGCTTCTCGACGATCTCCACGCTCTGCCCGTCCATCTCCAGGTTGGCCCGCCACTCCTCGCCCATCGCGCGAGCCAGATGCTCTTTGGTCGCTTCTTTGGTGAGCACGGCAAATCGCCAGGGTTGTCGTCCGTGGGGGGAAGGGGACCACCTGGCGGCTTCGAGTACCCGCTCCACGAGATCCTCTGGCACCCTCTTCTGGAGATAACGCCTGACGGAGCGGCGGCCATGAATCGTGTCGAGGACCTGAGGCCCGGAGGTGTCGGGCTCGTCGAGGGCGCCCCACGAGGCAGCTTTCTCGGAGCGTATGGCGATGACGGGATTTTCGTCTATGCGCATCGTCTCGTACTGGTGGTACTTACCTCTCAGGAGCCTCACGGCTGCGGCGTGCTCCTCGGTGTCAGGGTCCAGAAGCTCGGCCCTGCCGCGCACCATCACGAAAGCCAGGAGGTTCCACTCCTCGGTGTAGCGGTCGGATATGAGCGCTACATGGGGGTTCTCGAGGATGTTCCTGACGCGCTTGAGACGGGTTACGGGTACGTCTTTCGGCTTCTCGTCGAGGGCTATGAAGATCGAAGCACGCCCCAAGGCGAAGCACACGGGTACGGCGTGCGGTTTGCCCATCCCGTCTGAGGTAGCGAGACGGGCCACCCTCTGGCGTACGAGGAAGGCGGCCTGATCCTCACCCAGTACGCTCGTGAGTGTCCTCAAACCTTGACTGCGTCGCGGACGCGCGGGGCGACTCTGGAGGCGAACAGGCTCATATTGGCCAGCGCCTGTTCGTGGGTGACACCGGGGAGACGTCCCCAGAACCAAAAGCGTCTCCTAAGAGTGTGCTCGCTCATGCACTTAGTCTACAAGATAGGGAAGTCCTCGGGTCTTCCCCACGCCGCCGCAGCAGTGGTGGCCGAGTACCCCACCGTCTGGCATAGTTTATTGGCCGTGGTTTTGCAGGAGGGGTCTGATGCCAGGCAGGATCGAAGACTACGCGATGGTGGGAGATCTGCAGACCGTGGCCCTGGTCGGCTCTGACGGTTCCGTGGACTGGCTGTGCTTCCCCCGCTTCGATTCGCCGGCCTGCTTCGCCGCGCTGCTCGGCAACGACTCTAACGGCCGCTGGCGTCTGGCCCCCACCTCAGGCGGCCGCTGCACGAGGCGACGTTACAGGGGGCACACGCTCGTCCTGGAAACCGAGTGGGAGACCCCGACCGGCGCCGTGAGGGTGATCGATTGTATGCCGCCCCGCGGTGTGGCGCCCGACCTGGTTCGGGTGGTCGAGGGCGTAAGGGGCAAAGTATTGCTCACGAGCGAGCTAAGGATACGCTTCGACTACGGACACGTCGCGCCGTGGGTCACCATAGAAGGACGTGAGGTGCACGCCGTAGCGGGTCCAGAGGCGCTGTGGTTGCGCGCCTCGCCCCCCCACGAGGAGGTGGGCGGTGAGATCCTCTCCCGGTTCACGCTCTCCGAGGGAGAGCGCGTCTCTTTCGTACTCACCTGGTCGCATTCTTACGGTGAGCGTCCTGTGGCAATCGACGGTCTGCAGGCGGTGGACGACACGGAACGCTACTGGCTCGACTGGGCCGGCGGCATCGGGTACGATGGCCGCTTCCACCAAGATGCCGTGTACCGCTCCCTCCTGACCCTCAAGGGGCTGACCTACGAGCCGAGCGGCGGCATCGTCGCCTCCGCCACGACCTCGCTCCCCGAGACCCTCGGCGGCTCCAGGAACTGGGACTACCGTTACTGCTGGCTGCGCGATAGCACCTTCACCCTGGGCGCGCTGGTAGGAGCAGGCCTGCATGAGGAGGCCCGCGCCTGGCAGCAGTGGGTGCTAAGGGCCGTCGCCGGCGACCCCGCCGACCTCCAGATCATGTACGGCATCGACGGCACCCGCCGCCTGCCCGAGTACGAACTGCCCTGGCTCCCGGCTACGAAGGCGCCTCGCCGGTGCGAATAGGCAACGACGCCGCAGGCCAAGTCCAGGGCGACGTACCAGGCGAGGTGCTCGCCGCCGCGCACGTGGGTCGGACCGCGGGGATCGTCCCTATGGAGAGGGGTTGGCAACTGCAGCGCTGGCTCGCAGGGCGCCTGCAAGGGGCCTGGATGAGACCTGACAACGGGATCTGGGAGTCGCGCGGGGAGAGGCAGCACTTCGTCTACTCCAAGGTGATGTGCTGGGTTGCGTTTGACTCTCTGGTCAAGGGCGTCGAGCGTTTCGGGCTCGATGGTCCCGTGGAGCGCTGGCGGGCCGCGCGGGACGAGATCCACTCCGACGTCCTGGAGAAAGGCTACGACGCCGCACGGGGGACCTTCACCCAGGCCTACGGCTCCAGGGCACTCGACGCCTGCGCGCTACTCATCCCACGCGTGGGGTTTCTGCCCTACGACGAGCGGGTGATCAGTACCGTCGAGACGATCCGCAACGAGCTGACCGAAGACGGCCTCGTACTTCGCTACCGAACAGACCAATCCGACGACGGTCTCGCAGGACGCGAGGGCTCGTTCTTGATCTGCAGCTTCTGGATGGTCTACGCGCTGTTGGGCATAGGCCGCCACCGGGAAGCCGAGGACCTATTCGGTCGGCTTCTCGCTCTGCGTAACGATGTTGGGCTGCTCAGCGAAGAGTACGACACGCGCGCACAGAGGCTGGTGGGCAACTTCCCACAGGCGTTTACACACCTGGCGTTGGTCAACTGCGCGCTACGACTATCCGAAGGGGAGGTTGGCAGTGCAGCTAGAGAATAAGGTCGCCGCAGTAACGGGCTCTTCCCTCGGGATCGGCAGGGCCATCGCGCTCGCTTTCGGGCGGGAAGGAGCCTCAGTGGCCGTGAACTACAGGAGCCATCCCGAAGAAGGGGCAAGAGCGGTCCAAGAGATAGAGAGGGGCGGAGGCAAGGCCATCTCTGTACAGGCCGACGTCTCAGAGCCTGAGGGTGTGAGGAACCTGATCCGGCAGACCGTCAAGGAGTTCGGCCGCCTCGACGTCATGGTCAATAACGCGGGCATAGAACAGAAGATTCCCTTTCTCGAGACGCCCCTCGAGGTGTGGGAGAAGGTGCTCTCGGTAAACCTTACAGGGGTGTGGCTCGGCTGCCAGGAAGCCGCCAGCCAGATGGTCTCACAGGGCGATGGGGGGCGCATCATCAACGTCTCCTCGGTGCACGAGGACCTGCCTATGCCGACCAACTCTCCCTACTGCGCGGCCAAAGGGGGCGTCAGGATGCTGATGCGGACTATCGCCGTCGAGCTGGCCCCGCACGGCATCACCGTGAACAACATCGCCCCAGGCGCCATCGAGACCCCTATCAACCGGAACCTCGATGAGCATCCCGAGCAGAGGCAGGAGTTGCTCTCCCAGATTCCCCTTGGCAGGATCGGGCAGCCCGAGGATGTCGCCTCCATGGCCGTCTACCTGGCTTCGGACGCCTCTTCCTACTCCACAGGAAGCACATTCTTCGTGGACGGCGGCCTGATGCGCCACTCAGCGAGCCTGTAGACGTGAACCCCGTCGTCCAGAAGAAGCCATTTAGCCTGCAAGGAGCAGGCGCGCACCTACGAAGATCAGCATGATGGCCAGCAGCAGCTTGAGCGGTTTGCCTGGGATCCAGGGCGCAAGCCGGCTTCCGATCAGTACACCGGGGATGCTGCCCAACAGCAGGGTCCCGGCCAGGGCGAAGTCCACGTTGCCCTGCGTCATGTGGGCTATGCCAACGACGAACGAGAGGACCATTGCGTGTGTAATGTCAGTGCCGACTATAACGGCCGGTGCTATGGGA
>DASTKM010000205.1:0-7232 GCA_035715885.1 Rubrobacter sp. | reverse complement strand
GGCCGAAGCCGGGGCAGACGTGGCCGTAGCGAGTCCCGGACCGTTCTTCGTCCAGGACGACGTGGCCGCCGCTCTGGCCGAGCGTGGCGTCACGGTCTACGCCTCCTCCGAGAACGACCCAGAAGACGCCGACAGGGAGTTAGAGCGTGTGCTCGACCGGGCCGCGGGCGACAGGGAGGCCGTCTTTATAGACGACAGGGCCGGGCTAGTGCGTCTCGCGCACACGACGCGCCGAAACCTGCTGGGGCACATCCACGGTGCGTCTGAGGAGACGACGAGCGGCGTGGCGAAGTTCAGGGCCATGGAGCAGGAGGGAGTCCTCGAGTTCCCAGTTATCGCGGCGAACGACGCCAGGTGCAAGTACCTCTTCGATAACCGCTACGGGACGGGGCAGTCCACGCTAACGGCGATCATGCAGAACACGAACCTGATGGTCGGCGGCAAACGCGTCGTCGTGCTGGGCTACGGATGGTGCGGCAAGGGTATCGCCCGCTACGCCGCTGGGCTCGGCGCCCGTGTCTCCGTCTGCGAGGTCGACCCCGTGCGCGGCCTGGAAGCCTACGCGGACGGCTTCGACGTGCTGCCGGCCCTGGACGCCGCGGAGATCGGGGAGGTGTTCATTACGGCGACAGGAAGCCGCGACGTACTGACGGCAGCCCACTTCGAGCGGATGCACGACGGTGCGATCCTGGCCAACGCCGGCGGGGTCGACGTGGAGATAGACGTGGACGGCCTTGCGGCTACCGCCACGCGCGCACGCGAGGTCCGCAGCAACGTCGAGGAGTTCACCACCTCTGACGGCCGTAGATTACACCTCGTCGGTGGCGGAATGGTCGTCAACCTGACGGCGAGCGACGGGCACCCCGTCGAGATCATGGACCTCACCTTCGCGATCCAGGCCCTGTGCGCCTACCGCCTCGCGAACGAGCACGCCTCCATGGAGAACAAGGTACACCTCCTCCCCAGGGAGATAGACGATGAGGTGGCCACAATGAAGCTCGACGCCGTTGGCATGAGCGTCGACGCACTGACACCGGAGCAGGAGAGGTTCCTGGCCGGCTGGCGCGAGTGAGGTTGCAGCAGTAGCTGCGACGTAAAGCTAACACCATACGGCTTGCTAGATATATTAAACTAACGGGGCCAGAGATTTTGCATTCAAGAGGGGTGTTTTAGATGGCTCACAGAGCATATGACGTCGTGATAATCGGCTCGGGTCCTGCGGGGTACACGGCGGCCCTGTACGCCGCGCGGGCGAACCTGAAGGTGCTCGTGTTCCAGGGTTTCGAGAGCGGCGGGCAGCTGATGCTGACCTCCGACGTGGAGAACTACCCCGGGTACAGGGACGGCGTCATGGGGCCTGAGATGATGGACGACTTCGAGGCCCAGGCCGCGCGTTTCGGGGCCGAGATGCGTCCCGAGAACATCGAGAGGGTGGATTTCTCGGAGCGCCCGTTCAAGTTGTGGGCCGAAGATGAGGATGAGGCTACCCTCGCAAAGGCCGTGGTGATCGCCACGGGTGCCAAGGCCAAGTGGCTTGGGCTCGATAGCGAGCAGCAGTTGATGGGCAAGGGTGTCAGCGGCTGCGCAACCTGCGACGCGTTCTTCTACAGGGGCAAGAAGGTCGCCGTAGTCGGCGGGGGCGACACAGCGATGGAGGAGGCCGGCGTCCTCGCCAAGTTCGCTGACGAGGTTTTCTTGATCCACCGCCGCGACGAGTTCAGGGCGTCCAGGATCATGCTCGAAAGGGCGCGTAAGAACCCCAAGATCACGTTCATAACAGACACGGTCGTGGAGGAGATCCTGGGCAAAGACGCCGTCGAAGGGGTGCGCACAAGGAACACCAAGACAGACGAGGAGCGAACCATCGACGTGAGCGGCTTCTTCACGGCCATCGGGCACACCCCTGCAACCTCTCTTTTCGAGGGGCAGGTCGAGATGAAAGAGGGCGGCTACATCATACAAAAGGAAAACACTATGACGAGCGTCCCCGGCGTGTTCGCCGCTGGTGATGTCTCAGACACCCGCTACCGCCAGGCTGTAACGGCCGCCGGCGACGGCTGCAGGGCCGCCATCGACAGCGAGCGTTGGCTCGAGGAGCAGGGAGAGGCGGAAGGCGCCGAAGACCCCGCGGTCTGGACCGCCGAGAAGGATGTGGCGAACTTCTAGGATCCGGCTTCCAGGATCTTCCCTAAGCCGTTGGATACGCCCCTGTCGAGAACGGCGGGGCGTAGTTTTCCCTGACGAGCGACCTCTTCGATGAATCGGTACGCCCATTCCACTCGACATGTTCCCGGACATCTGTGAAACGCCGAAGCACTCGAATAACCTTCTCTACTTACCACATCGGGATTGCCTCTTGGTCCAGCCTCGAGATCGTACAGAAAGGAGACTGAGTCGGCTGCGGCACCCAGGGCAGTACCGGACTCGCTCGCCTTGGGTTACGCTCGCCTCCTCATCGTCGAAGAACGTCAACTCGCCCAATCGCTCGCCGTGGCGCATGACCTCGCAGCGTACCTTGTAGCTACACCCGCACAAGAGCTGGTACGTCCTATTAAAGTCTACACTTCGCTGGACACCAAGCCCTTCGGCGTGTGTCGGCCGCGATCTCATCGGGACGGTCGGCGGAGGGTCGCCTGTCATCCTGTTCCTTTGTCGGCAAGAGGTCTGTTTTCTCCGAGGGTGTGTCAACGGTGACTTCACCACCACGGAGCGGGACGGAACCGCAGCTCGTGAACTCCCATGGAGGCGTTCGTCACCGTACTTCGTATGGTTCCCCCATATGTGTCTGAGCGCGGCGGCTTACCCCGAGTAGTGATCTTCAAAGCTGTGCCTTTCGGATCGACGGTTTCTCAACATTGGCTACCCTATCCTATACCCGCTGCGCCACGAGCGAACGTGCCAGAAGGCCTATCTTCGTCTGTCTTGATCGAGAACATCGCCTTCTGCGGACCCTGGCCCGCCGCCGTCTCCTGTCGCGTGAGAGGCAGTGAGCTTCTGTCTACCCGATCTTGACACCGCCGGATCCCCACGATCCGGCGGTGATTCGGGTCGGGAGCACTGGTGCCTAGCGTGAGGTCGTATTCTTTATTCGCGATATTGGTGTGGGGTTTGCTGTACAATATTTCAGAAAGCTCTTCGGCGTATTTCGGCTCTTGCACGACGCGGAAGGGTACAAAGTACGGGCATCGGACTCGCGAGCGTGAGACGTACCGTCGGCCGCCGCGCGGGACGAGTGTAAATAGGATAATTGTTTAGGAGGGGGGGCTACCTTCTACTTCTCGCTTCCGCGATTCACGGAGAATAGTGTTGGATGACAGGGATTACAGCAGTACGCTCTTACTCGTCGAGGGCAACCAGAACGATGTCGAGTCTACTCTCTCCGCCTCGAGCGAGGGGAGGCTAGACTACCGCCTCCTCAGGGCCGCGTACCGGTCGCAGACGGCGGAGGACCCCAAAGCGAGACTCCTCGGAGTGAACGACCACCCGTCCAGCGCTGTGGGGCGGAAACTTTGAAGGTCTTGCACGGACCACAAGGGCAAGGCCGCGATAGATCTGGTGTGCTGCGCATCCTCATCCTCGAAGATTGCTCGTTGGACGCAGAACTCGTCGGAGCTCGACTGTCAGAAGGCGGGATCGGGTGCGAGCTGGTCCGAGTACAGAGCCGCGACGCCTTCGCCGCAGCGCTGGAGGAGGGTGGGGTCGATCTCATCCTGGCTGACTACGACATAGTAAGTAGCCTGACCAGCCAGGCTGCAAGCGCTCTCGAGAACGCCTGGCTCTACAAGGAGCTGGACGACCGCGAGCGTGCGCTGCAGAACCTGGCAAAGAGTTTGTTGGGAGCCCAGGAAGTGGAGAGACGCCGAGTGGCCTACGAGGTTCACGATGGTTTGGCCCAGGTTGCGGTGGCCGCACACCAGAATCTGCAGGCCTTCGCCCGGCGCTACGCCCCAGAGACGGAGCAAGGCAGGAGAGAACTGGATCGCATACTCGGGCAGGTCCGGACGACGGTCTCGGATGCGCGCCGGGTCATCGCGAACTTGAGGCCGACGGCCCTCGACGACCTCGGACTCGCGGCCGCCATCTCCCTGGAGGTCGAACGCCTGAATGAGGAAGGCTACCAGGTCGACTGCGAGGAACATCTTGGAGAGGAGCGCCTGCCAAGAGAGATGGAGATTGCGCTCTTCCGCGTCGCGCAGGAGGCGTTGACCAACGTACGCAAGCACGCGGGGACGAAGTGGTTGAAGATCGAGTTGCAGCGGCGAGACACAGAAGTCTATCTGGAGGTCCGGGACTTCGGGCGTGGGTTCGACCCGGCCGCACTCCAAACGTTGGGGGGCAGGCCTGGCGAGCGCGTCGGTTTTGCGGGGATGAGGGAGCGGGTCGGCATGCTTGGTGGCGAGCTCGAGATCCAAAGCCGCCCGGAGGCCGGTACCTTCGTTGCGGCGATCATCCCTCTGATGCGAACGGCATGACGACGCTACCGTGCAGGTCCCTTGCAGCCGCGGAGATCGGACGACAACCGTGAAAGTGTTCGGCGAGTTGTTAATCGGGGGTGTATAGAGAAGTGGGAACCGAGATCTCTCCAGAGGACGTACGTGGGCCAACGCGCTTGGCCATAGTCGACGACCATGAGCTCACCAGGGAGAGTCTCCAAAACATGCTCTCCGACGAGCCCGACATCGAGATCGTTGGCGAGGCGGCCAACGGAAGGCAAGCACTCTCGCTGGGCTCGCGTTTCAGGCTGGATTTGATCCTCATGGACGTGCGGATGCCTGTCATGGATGGGTTAGAAGCCACAAAGGAGATCAAGCAAAGATACCCCGAGATTAGCGTCATGATGCTGACCATGCACGAGAACCCTGACTACCTGCTCGGAGCGCTGAAGGCGGGGGCTGCCGGCTACGTACTCAAGGATGCGCCTCACGAGGAGATCGTGGAGGCCGTGCGGAAGGTGCGCAACGGGGAGTCCCCGCTGGACCCGGAGTTGGCCGCCCGGCTTCTGCGCCGGTTGGCCAGCGAGGGGGAAGTGCGCAGAGAAACAGGCGGTACTCATGCGGCCCCTTACGCGGTGGAGCCCCTGACCCCGCGTGAGCTGGAGGTCCTGGGGCTAATGAAGCTTGGACGCACCAACCGTCAGATCGCTGGGGACCTCGTAATTAGCCTCGGTACGGCCAAGAACCACGTCGAGCACATCATCTCGAAGCTGGGGGTCTCCGACCGGACCAGGGCCGTAGTCCAGGGCTTGGAGTTGGGGTTGATCGATCTCCCCTGAGGATAGCCGTCGGCGCTCTGGCGCGCACGTATGCCCCCTGGCCGAAAGTCACAAAGGCGTTCCTCGCGCGTCAATTGACCCGAATGGCCGGGAGTAAGAGCGTTGCCGGTTCGGGCACTCAGGGTGGCTGCGGGTTGGGCCCTCGATCCGGCGCCATGTTAGCCGTTATTGCCTGGACCCAGTAAGCTCTTGCGTATATTCGTCCTGGCAAACAGATTTGTTCTACCGATTTTCGATGGCACAATTCGAGGCAATTTCGGAAGGGGTGTTGGAGGTTACAAGGACACCCCGCGGAAGTTATCCACCGCTAGTGGTAGGTCTTGGTGCCTTGGGACGAGCGAGAGTGTCTCAGGAGCAGGAGCAGGGCGAAGCCGAGGGTGAGGACGCCGCTTACGAAGAGGTTGCCGCGGACGGAGCCTCCGATCACAAACGCGGGGTCCACGCGGAGGGTCTCTACGAGGAAACGTCCGACGGAGTAGAGAACCACATACAGCATGAAGACGTCGCCGACTTTAAGTCGCTCCGAGAAGCGGCGGGCCACCCAGAGCAGGACCAGGCACACAAGCACGTCCCATAGTGACTCGTAGAGGAAGGAGGGGTGAAAGGAGGTCGCATCAGCGTACTCTGTAGGACGGTGCAGGGGCGCTATACGTATGGCCCACGGCAGGTCGGAGGGTTGCCCGAAGAGCTCCTGATTGAAGTAGTTGCCCCACCGACCTATGGCCTGGCCCAGGGCGAGACCCGGAGCGGCAGCGTCAGCGAAGGTGAGCGCGTTTATGCCGCGGTACCAGCAGAAGAGCAGCATTCCAAGGAAGCCGCCCGCAACCGCGCCGTAGATCCCTAGGCCCCCGTCATAGGTCTCCAGGACCTTGGGGAAGGGGTTGCGGGTATATCGGTGGTACTCGGTTGCCACGTGGTAGAGGCGCCCTCCGAGGATGCCCAAAGGGACCACGAAGAAGAGTGAGCCCAACGCCAGGGTGGTGCCGTCGTAGCCCCTGCGCGCGAGCTCTCGTCTCGTGATCCAGGTACCAACGGCTATGCCAAGCGCGATAAGGAGTCCATGGTAGCTCAGGGCGATGGGTCCAACCTTGAAGATGATCGGTGAGGGCGGGCTCGGCAGCGAAAAGAGTGCCAGGAGTATCTGAGACGAGGGGATCACCTTCTACCGCCGAGGCTCCGGCGCCCCGGAGGGCGCTGTGTCGGTTCTTATGCGAGCTCCGTGCGGAAACAGCTTCTCCTGGTTGCGGAGGTCGATCAGGTTGTAGTAGTAGCCACGGTTTTTGTCCGATGCCACCACCAGAAGCTCTGATGCCTCGTCGAGGTTCTGCTTTGTGGAGGTGGCGTCGCCGACGTTCTTCCCTTTAGGGCCTTGCATGAACAGAGTCCCGCGGCCTTCCTCGAAAGAGATGTCGTCCAGGTCCGTGCGCTTGTAGTAGACCTTGCCACCACTGCAGGTGGGGGACGAGGCGAACATGTAGAGCAGGCGCTTCTCTTCGTCTATAAGTGCGAGCGAGCGCGTGTGGGAGTCTTCCACCGTGCCAAAGACGTGGCTGGTCCAATTCCCGACTTCGTCACGCACCCACAGCATGCTGTATGGTGCGTCGAGATCCCGGTCTATGCGATCGCGCCGGGTCTTTAGAGTGGCGAAGACCCGCCCCTCTGAGTCGGCCTTGAGATTGACGTGATCGTTTGCCATATCCGCTCCCATAACCGGATTGTCCTGCCGCCACGTGTCGTCGGGCTCTCCATCCTTGTGTATGGCGAAGTAATAGCCGGACTTGCCTGATTCGTCGTACTGGTTGCCCCACATAGTGCCGATCTTGGAGCCGAAGGCAACGATCCCCGAGATGTCGTCGGAGCTCACGGTCGTGCCCCGTAGCGGCAGGACGAACGGCTTCACCCAGCTCGAGTCGTCCTTCCCTGAAGTATGGGTTACGAAGACGCGGCGCAACTCGTCGCC
>DASTKM010000204.1:0-2657 GCA_035715885.1 Rubrobacter sp. | reverse complement strand
TACGGGGTCCGTTGTGGAAGGGACGGACGGGTGCGACAATGGCGCGGCAGTTCGACCATTGGACCGTGACTTGCTCCGCACCGTGACCGCCACACGCTACGTAACGCCCTTGCGTGAGGGGGGTTCGCTGCCGGCGATCGTCGAGGCTGACGACCTCGGGACCTACGTCCTCAAATTCCGCGGGGCTGGACAGGGTCACAAAGCGCTGGTGGCGGAGTTGGTGGCAGGTGAGATCGCCCGCCGCCTCGATCTCCTCGTGCCCGAGGTCGTGCTTGCCTACCTTGCGCCCGAGTTGGGCCGCTCTGAACGCGACCCCGAGATACAGGACCTGCTGAATAGGAGTACGGGCCTGAACCTGGCGCTGGACTACCTGCCAGGCTCCCTTGGATTCGACCCGCTCGTAGAGCCGCCGGATTCCGACCTCGCCTCGCACATCGTCTGGTTCGACGCCCTGGTGACCAACGTCGACCGCACCCCGCGCAACCCGAACCTCCTGGTCTGGCACGACCGTCTCTGGCTCATAGACCACGGGGCTTCGTTGTACTTTCACCACAATTGGCCGGCGAGAGACGGGACAGCCCTGGAGGCCACGAGCCGGCGCCCCTTCGCCGCGGTCAGAGACCACGTTCTGCTCCCTTTCGCCGACTCTATCTCCGAAGCCGACGCGGCGCTCGCCCCGCGGCTCACCTTGGAGGTGCTCCGCTCCATCGTAGACATGATCCCCGAGGAGTGGCTCGCTGGCGAGTCAGGTTTCGGGAGCGTCGAAGAGGTGCGCTTCGCATACCTCGCCTATCTAACTACCCGCTTGCGGGAGCCAAGAGGGTGGGTAAGTGCGCTGGAGGAGACTACGCGATGAGCCTTTTCGAGTACGCACTCCTGCGCGTGGTGCCACGCGTCGAGCGCGGTGAGTTCATAAACGCGGGGGTGGTACTCTACTGCCAGGACGCGAAGTTCCTCGACGCGCGCATCCGCCTCGACCCGGAACGCCTGCGGGCGCTCGACCCCAACCTCGACCCCGAGATCGTACAGGCACACCTCGAGGTCGCGCGCCGGGTGTGCGAAGGCGGAGCTGAGGCCGGCGCCGTGGGGATGCTGCCTCAGGGCCAGCGCTTCGGATGGCTCATCGCGCCCCGCAGCACCGTGGTGCAACCTTCTCCAGTGCATACGGGCTTCGCTGATGACCCCGAGGAGGCCATAGAGCACCTCCTGAAGGTTATGGTCGAGACGCCCGAGTAGATCCCCAGTCGCCGGCGTGCGCGACCCGGCACCCTCATGGGCGTTATGAGTGGGACGACCTCCAAGCTAAGGTCTGGCGGAGAGCTCCACATACGGCTCTCCCACCTTCCTGACGTTTATGTGAGCCGCTTCGAGGGATCTCTTTAGTAGGCGGGTCGCTTCCCTCGCCCGGATGAGGTCCTGGCGCCGTAACTCGCGCAGGAAGGCGGCGACCTCGAAGTCCCCGTCCTGTTCGGCCTCGAGGATACACGCCTCGTAGGGCTCGATGCTCCTCAACACGCCGAGCAGGAGCTCCGTCACGTCACGACTCCCTGTAACCGACACGGGATCAGGGACTGCCACCGGTGGAGAACTTTCCCTGCTGTCCAGCATCTCTATCCTCCTCGAGTATCCACGTTTCTTACGTATACGCACGACATGTACGAATAGTGTCAGAACCGGATGAAAATCCTCCTGGAGCGACGCCCCCAACCCATACGAGTCGGGGGCGTCGGTTCTCTCTGACTGCCTTCTAACGGGCTTCGATCATGTCGGCGATCAACGGGTAGCGGTACCCGCCGTCCTTGCTCACTCGGTAGGCCGCATAAGCGCTGTGCACAAAGGGCACCAGCGTGATCAAGGCCATCACGGGGACGAGCAGGAACCCGATCAAGACCAGCATCAAGAGCGTCGTCACGGTCCATCCCGCGACCAGGATCACAAGCCAAGCCACCTGGTACCACATCGACTGCAAAGCCTGGAAACCCACGTTGCTCGACCGGTCTCTATAGACCAGCCAGATGATCAGGGCAGCCACGGGCCCGAGGAACCCGGTGACCAGGTTGAGGAAGATGCTAAGGTGCGCGAGCACCGACATCGTCTTCTCCTCTTGCGTGCCCATCATCTGGGGCCCCTGCTCCTTGGCTACCTCGTCTCCGGCTACCCCGTAGTTGTGGTCCTTCGCCTCCATCGCCACTCCTCTCTGTCACGCTACGACTTACATAAGCAAGGTACTCCCTGACCACCGATTCGGCATCGGTCCCAGGACTGAATGTTGCTAGGTCCGCGGGCCCAGCGTTTCGGCTTGTCAGCAAGTCAGCTTCTTGATCGTTGGACGCTATCAGATGGCGAAGTCGCTTCTGACGTGTCAGACTCTGGGTGGAGTGCCCATAGGGAGATCGCGCGACCATCACGAAACCAGTTCAATGAAAGACGGACATCCCATCTTCGCTGCGCTCTACGACCAGAAAAGCGCCTCCGCGGAGAGAAGGTGGATGGGCGAGCGCAGGAGGCGATTGCTCGCCGGTGCCCGTGGCGCTGTGCTCGAGATCGGTGGCGGCACAGGCGCTAACCTGGCGCACTACCGTAATGTAGATCGGGTAACCATCGCCGAGCCCGATCCTTTCATGCGTAATAGGATCGGCCCGAAGCTCGAGGAAGCC
>DASTKM010000203.1:0-4203 GCA_035715885.1 Rubrobacter sp. | reverse complement strand
GCTATCTGGATCATGGCAGCTATCTCGCCACCTTCTATTCCCAAAACTGCGCAGCCCAGGATCTGATCCGTATCGGCATCCACCACGGCCTTCATCATTCCCCGCGGCTCATCCACCTCCAACGCCCGCGCCACATAGCTCATCGGCATCTTGGCTACTTTGACGCTGCGACCCTGCTCACGGGCCTCCCGTTCGCTGACGCCCGCACGGCCCAACTGCGGGTCGATAAACACCGTGTAGGGTACAAGGCGGTCTGAGATAGCGGCTTCGCCGCCCCCTATAAGGTTGGTCTTGAGGACGCGGTGGTCGTCGTAGGAGATGTGGGTGAAGGCGGGGCCGCCCTTCACGTCGCCCAAGGCGTAGATACCCTCTACGCTAGTCTCCAGCTTATCGTCTACCAGCACGAAACCTCCCTCGTCCGTCTTGACGCCTGCTGCGGACAGATTGAGCGGCTCGGTGTTGGGCACCCGCCCGGCGGCCACCAGCAGATGTGAACCGGAGAGCTTGCGTTCTCCTCCGGGCGTGCTGAGGGTCAGTTGGATCCTCCCCTCCTCCGTCTGCTCGGCACGCTGGGCCTGGGTCTCGAGCAGCACCCCAATGCCGTCCTCGCGTAGGATCTCCGTTACGGCCTCGGCCACGTCGGGATCCTCGCGTCTCAGGAGCTGATCGCCCTGTTGCATGATGGTGACCTCGCTGCCAAAGCGACGGAACATCTGAGCGAACTCCAGGCCCACGTACCCGCCACCAATGACTAACAGGTGATCCGGAACCTCGTCCAACTCCATGATCGTATTAGAGTTCAGCGTCGGCACACCGTCGAGCCCTTCTACAGGTGGCCTTCTGGGCCGGGCTCCAGTGTTTATGACGATGAGGTCGGCGGTGAACTGGAGCGTTTCGCCCGCATTCAGGCGTACCTTGAGCTCTTTCGGACCAGTGAATGAGGCTTCGCCCATCAGCACATCAAGGTTCCCTGCGCTCTCGAGGCGGCCTTCGCTCCCGCCACGGAAGCTCTCCACGATATAGCGTTTGCGCTGACGCACCTTGACCATGTCCACACTTACCGGGCCACTCTTTACACCGTAGTCGGCCGAACGACGGGCCATGTATGCGGCCTTCGCGCTGGCGACCATGGTCTTCGTCGGGGTACAGCCGTAGTTGATGCAGGTGCCCCCCACATGCTGACGCTCCACGATTGCGGCCTTGTGCCCCGCCTTCGCAAGCGTAGTTGCGAGCGGGTTGCCGCCCTGCCCGCTCCCGATAACAACGGCGTCGTAGTGGTGAGTTTCGGTCATTGATAAGGCTCCCTTCATAGATTTGTAGCGTGCCGTTCTGATTGACTACAGTGGCTCGCTTCATCTTACGTTCAGGATCACCTCTTCCAGCATCGGGGCCGCGGCAAGGATGAAGAGGATTACCATACCGATTGTAAACGGTCTCTTCGCGCCGGATGTCTGAGTCGATGAGGCCCGGTCCCAACGGATGCGGATTCTCACGAAGGAAGATTCTCCTCCGGGGCCGGCTCGTGGGCCAGCCAGTCTAGGGCTACGGCGGCAGTCCACGACTGGTCGGCGGAGCCGAGGAGTTGGCCGGTGAAGGGGTCGAAGTACTCCCCGAAGCCCCGGACGGCGAGCTGGTCCAGGGCCGTCCGTCGTAGCTCCTCGGCCCTCTCGTGCTCGCCGACGCGAAGGAGAGACCACCAGAAGAGCCAGTTGACCACCGGCCACGTCGGTCCGCGCCAGTAGCTGCGCGGCTTGAAGCGTGAATCCTCGGGACTGGTGGAGGGCGGCAGAGGCCAGCGCAGGCCCCTGTGGCCGACAAACGCCGGTGAATTGAGGGTCTCGAGGAGAGCACGGAGTCGCTCCCGGCTCAGACCGCCCGCAATCAGGGGAGCGAAGCCCGCGACCGTGCGCACCCGAAGAGACCTGTCCGCCCTCACGTCATAGTCGAGACAGGACCCGAACTCGGCGTCCCAGCACCCCTCTAGTCCTTGCCGACTGCGCGCCATCCATTCCGCAATCAGGCCTTGCTCTTCCTCGGGTGCCCCCACCAGGTCGGCTATCTCCAGCAGGGCCTCGTTCGCCGCCACCAGAATGGCACTGGTGAGGACGTCCTTGACCAGGAACGGGTGTGTCTCGTAAATGGTGGCCTCGTCGCAGCCGGCGCGCTTTATTAGGTTCACCAGCCATAGATAACGATCGTACTCGGCGTTGGTGGGTCTCTGCGAGGGGGAGCCAACGTGCTGCAAGGCGTGGCGAGGATAAGGTCCTACGTCTCCTACCTCCAGAGCTTCCAGGGGCGCGTCCCACCGCGGGGAGTTATCTGTACCGCTCCCCCACGGGTGGTAGATGGTTACGAGCCCGGACCTCTCCGGGTCCCTGTAGGTCAGGAGATACCGGTGCCAGGAGAGGAGCCTGGGGTAAATGCCCTTCAGAAAAGAATTCGCAGCGAGGATCTCATCCTCACTCCCACGCTGGGCGGCTTCCCAGATGCGAAGCGCCGCGATGGCGTGTACCGGCGGCTGGCTGAGGCAGCTAGTGTAGGGCGGCGCGGGCGGAGCGTCGGGGGAGGCTGCAGCGCAGGCCCAGTGCTCCGGCCCCGGGAAGTAGCTCTCGGGCGGGGCTTCCTGGTTGAAGACTATGTGAGGTACCTTGCCGGTCTTCCACTGGTGGGCGAAGAGCGTCTCGAGCTCTCGGGCCGCGCGGCGGGTGTCGAGATGGGCGAGGCCGATGGCAATAAACGCGGAGTCCCAACTCCACTGGTGAGGATAGAGTTCGGGAGCGGCCTTGGTCCATCCTCCCATATCGTTGCGGCGCAGTACGTCGTTCGCCTTCAAGGCGAGTTTCGCCGGCGCCTCGCGAGGAGCGCTGTGGGAGAGACTGTCCCTCCCCCTGTAATGGTGGCCTCTCACGCCTTCCTCCACCTAGACCAGTACCTTCCTAAACCTGGTGCCCTAGTGTTTCATCTTGCCTCCGGCACTCTGTAGGGATATCGACTATCCGCCAGGGCTATCTCTTACTTCGTTGACGCGACACAGGTAATAAAAGTAGGCGCTGCGTAGTCGGAGGCAGTAGGAGGTGGCGCAGTCTCCTGGTGGTGTACGTCACTTACATCGGGGTTACGCCCATGCAAGATAAGAGGGTTGAATGGACGAGGAGGAGCAGGATGAGGCGCTCATCATCGGTTGTGGCGGCCCTGACCCTCCTCGCTTTCCTCGCGGGAGCTTGCGGTGCCCTGGGCGGAGACGGACGCTCTGGCGGCACGCGGTCTGCAGACCGGCCCGCCGCGGCACTCGGACCAGAGGACGAGCCCCCGGAGGGGGCCGAGGCCGAGTTCGCCACCGACTTCTCCAGGCACAGTGTCCCCTACTCCGAGATACTCTCCGGCGGTCCGCCCAAGGACGGCATTCCCGCCATCAACGACCCCCGCTTCGTTGGCATCGAGGCGGCTGACTCCTGGCTAGAACCGAAGGAACCGATTATCCTGTTCCAGATAGGAGACGACGTCCGGGCCTACCCCATTCAGATCGTCATGTGGCACGAGATCGTCAACGACATGGTGGGCGGGGTGCCGGTGGTGGTGACGTTCTGCCCGCTATGCAACACCGCCATCGCCTTTGAGAGGGTCATGGACGGGCGAGAACTCACGTTCGGCACCACGGGGAGGTTGCGCTTTTCCAACCTGATCATGTACGACCGCCAGACCGAGAGCTGGTGGCAGCAAGCAACCGGGGAGGCTATAGCCGGGAAATTTACGGGCAAGCGACTGGATTTCCGTCCGGCGTCAATAGTTTCCTGGGCTGACTTCAGGTCTGCGCACCCGGACGGTAAGGTGCTCTCGCGTGAGACGGGCTTCTCGCGGTCCTACGGCCAGAATCCGTACGCGGGCTACGACGACGTTGACAACTCGCCGTTCCTATATGAGGGACCAAGAACGCTGGGTACCCTGCCACCGATGGCTCGCGTGATAACCACCGAGTCGGGTAGCGAGGCCGTCGCCTACCCTTACGAACTCCTGCGGCAGGAGCGGGTGGTCAACGACACCGTGGGCGGGGAGCCTGTCGTGGTGCTCTGGAAGCCGGGCACTGCCTCCGCATTGGACGACGACGCGGTAGCGGCGGGTCGCGACGTCGGTTCGGCTGCAGTCTTCTCCCGCACCCTTGATGGGGCAACCCTCACCTTCCGTTCCGAAGGCGGTAGGATAGTC
>DASTKM010000202.1:0-4134 GCA_035715885.1 Rubrobacter sp. | reverse complement strand
GAGGGCCAGGAGCAGGAATGAGAAAGCCTTCAGGCTCCGGGCGTTCCGGCCTTGATCTGTTCTGCCGCCCACGCCGAAGTATCATACGCACATACTCGTATGCCCGCCACCGGAGGATGAAGTATGGAGAGTGCAAACCATCGCCCCGATAACCCCTACACGCAGTTGGAGGGCTACAGGGTCCACGACTCCTCGGGGGAGGAGGTCGGGGAGATCGAAGACACCGTCTACGACGCCCCGAGCGACGTGCTCAAGTACGTCGTCGTCAGGGGACGCCCCATCCCAGCCGAGAGGATAGAGGTAGATGCCGGAGACCAACGCGTCTCTGTCCCCTACGACGCGAGGACCATAGAGTCAGCACCACAGATGGAGGACCCTTCGGGAGCTTTCGACGAAGCCGTCCACGAGCACTATGAGGGCCGCGCTTAGTGCGGTTTACAGGAGGACAGTGGTCCTCCTGTAAACCGCGGCTTCAGGCATCAGCAGGGTTGAGGGCGCGATTCGTAGGCCGAAAACGTAGCACATTGCTAGCCGGGTCCCGTTCCTTTCGAGATGCGTGGTAGCCAGAGGAGAGATCAAACCAAAAGGAGGGGCCGAATCTGTGCCCGGGTCCTCTTGTGTATTCGTTAGACCAGATCGGAAGCCTTACCAGGCCCTGTCCGGCACGGTGGCGATCAAGCTTCTCTTGGGAGCGGGTGCGTAGGTGCGTATAATTCGTGCGTGGCCGGAGGCGTGGACGTTCGGGGTAGGGTAGAGGATCTGCGCGAGCAGGTCCGTTACCACAACCGCCGCTACCACGTCGATGACGCGCCGGAGATCTCCGACGCCGAGTACGACGCTCTCTACAGGGAGCTGGAAGCCCTGGAGGACGAGCATCCCGAACTCATCACCCCTGACTCACCGACCCAGCGCGTCGGCGGCGAGCCCATCGAGGGATTCGAGGAGGTCAGGCACTCCGTCCCCATGCTCTCCCTCGCGAACGCCCGCAAGATAGAAGACCTGAGGGAGTGGGACGCCCGCGTGCGGCGTCTGCTCGGCGAGGACGAGACCCCGCGCTACGTGACGGAGCTGAAGATTGACGGCCTGGCGGTCTCGCTGCGCTACGAAAACAAGCGGCTGGTGATGGGCGCCACACGCGGCAACGGCGTCCTCGGAGAGGACGTCACGGCGCAGCTAAGGACGATTCGTTCGATCCCCGAGCGCCTCGATGACACTCCGCCCGAAGTACTCGAGCCGCGCGGTGAAGCGTACATCCCCATCGCTGACTTCGAGAAGCTGAACAGGGAGCTCGAAGCAGACGGCAAGAAACCATACGCCAATCCGCGCAACCTGGCGGCCGGCTCCATCAGGCAGCTCGACCCGAAGATCACGGCCCGAAGGCCTCTCACCATACTGCTCTACGGCGTCGGGGAGGGGGGTGAGATCTTCGAGAGCCACTCGGAGATGCTCGCCGCGCTAAAGGCATACGGGCTGCGCGTCAACCCCTACGAGGTCCACCAGGACATAGACTCCGTGATCGAGGAGTGTGAACGGTGGGCGAAGGAGCGGGAGTCCATCGGCTACCAGATCGACGGCGTCGTGGTGAAGGTCGACTCGCGCGAGCAGCAACTCGCCCTCGGCTCTGTAGCCCGGTCGCCGCGGTGGGCAATAGCGTACAAGTTCGAGCCGCTCGCAGGACGCACGAAGTTGCTCGACGTACGCGTGAAAGTCGGCAGGACCGGCGCACTGACGCCGCAGGCGGTGCTCGAGCCCGTAAACGTCGGCGGGGTCGTTATCTCACGGGCGACGCTCCACAACGAGGACTACGTCAAGGAGAAAGGCATCCTAATCGGCGACACGGTCGTCGTCGAACGGGCGGGGGATGTGATACCGCAGGTCGTCAGAGCCGTCACAGGGAAACGCAAAGGCGACGAATACGCCTTCGAGATGCCAGCCAATTGCCCTGTCTGCGACGAGCCGGTCTCGCGCCCCGAGGGAGAGGCCGTTACCCGTTGCGTGAACGCCCGTTGCCCCGCGCAGGCTCTGGAGCACATCATCCACTGGTCCTCGAAGTCCGCTATGGATATCGACGGCCTGGGCGAGAAGCTCGCCACCCGGCTGTTCGACCTCGGCTTTATTAGCGACGTGGCCGACGTCTACGACCTCGAAGCCGAACAGCTCATCCCGCTCGAAGGCTTCGGGGAGAAGAGCGCGGGGAATTTGATCCAGGCCATCGAGAGGAGTAAGGACAGGCCGTTCTCCCTCGTCCTCTACGCCCTCGGCATCAGGCACGTAGGGTCGGTTACGGCCAGTCTTATCGCTACGCGCTTCGGTGGAGATGACCTTATGCGGGGCGTCGAAGTCGAACAGCTTTCAGAGATCGACGGCGTCGGAGAGGTCGTAGCCCGAGCCGTCGTGGAGTACTTCGACCTCGAAGACAACCGCGATCTCGTAAGACGCCTTATGGAGCGGGGCCTCGACTTCGGACGCCAAGTGGGCGGCCCCCCAGAGGGTCCGCTCTCGGGCAAGCGCGTCGTCATAACAGGAACCCTGGATCGTTCCCGCAACTACTACGTAGGCCGTCTCGAAGCGGCAGGGGGCACCTTCACCTCCTCGGTCAGCAAGAACACAGACTACGTGCTCGCCGGCGAAGATGCGGGCTCGAAGCTGGAGAGGGCAAAGGAACTGGGCGTTCCCGTGATCGACGAAGTCGGGTTCGAAGAGCTGTTTTAGCGGGTTTTGGAGGGGTTGAGCCTTCCAAAACCCGCGCTGGTCAGTAGATCAGCTAGTCAGCACGCTCAGGCCTGAAAGGCCTTCGCTTGTCAGCACTTCGGGACGGCGGCTTCGCCGCCTATCAGCGTGTCATACCAAGTCCGTTTGAATAGCGTTGGTTCGGCCACCAGTTATAATAGATGGAGTAGCCGATGATCTCCGGCTACTCGCTCAGAACTTGGCAACGCTCAACTAATGCCTCCACTAGAAGCTGTGCGAGAAGGGTCAGCCGCGGGCGAGTAGCAACCACGCGGCGATCTCAACGACCCCTCGACCGTCTGGTTGGGGTGGGTCAGGCTTCCAGCTGAACCGAAGAGATTCCGCGGCCCACTACCGAGACGCTGGGAGGCGGATCGAACCATTGGTTGGCTTGCTTTGAGCAGGAGGATGAGCTTAGGGATTACGAGAGATTGTGCGAGAGTAGGCAGGCCACCATGGTCTATGCGGTCATGAACCGCCTGATGTTGAGGAGGCTCGCCCGCGCCTGACCCTTCTCGCACAGCTTCTACGGTGAATATGGAGAGGAAAGCGCCCCAAGGTTTCGCTTGATGATCAGGGAGAGGCTGTAGCTGTAGCTGTAGCTGTAGCTGTAGCTGTAGCTGTAGCTGTAGCTGTAGCTGTAGCTGTAGCTGTAGCTGTAGCTGTAGCTGTGGGCGTATCTGGGGGCTTATCTTGCTCTGGAGGATTATTTGGGGACCTAGGCTCCGGGGTAGCCGCCGGAATGGTCTTCTCTACGGTCTTCTCAACTATCACGGTACGAGGCCCACTCGGAGCGGCCTGCTCCCCCTCTTGGTTTCCACCGATGAGCCCGGCGACGAGGAATCCGACGAGGAATCCTATGAGGAATCCGACAAGCGCCCCCACAGCAACTCTCACGACATCCCACCTGCTCCTCCTTATGTAAGCCCTTCTTCTCCCCACGGTGCTATCCCTTCATCCATTGTAGTAAATGAGGCGAGGCTGGCACTACTTCGGAGAAGGCGCCTTCTAAGTTGTCGGATGAATAGGGGCCTCCCAGGGGGTGCATTGGGGCACGCGATCGCGCGCCAGCGGTCACTCACGGCTCCCGATGCGCCCCCTGGGAGGTGCTCTTGTGGCGTTAGACGGCGCATCGTAATGTCCCGAATATGCGGCTTAGGTTCTCCAGAAGTCACGCCTTTGCCCGCTCTTCTTCCTCTTCTACCACCCGCGCGTCGAGGTCGCACATAGGCAGCGTGCAAAACATCCTTATTACGCCGTTCTTCTGCCACACGGGGTGAGATTGCTCGCCCCTCTCTACTTTGATCTCCCGCCCGCACGACTCGCATATACGTACCATCGGCTTTGGTGGCCTTGCCGTGGCTGCCCGCTCTGGTGCTATCCTTGCGTTAAAGGCCCTTATGT